>CAWKJK010000030.1:0-11415 GCA_963849655.1 uncultured Nitrospiraceae bacterium | reverse complement strand
GCCCACTATGGACGGCGCGACTGTCATCGGGTTAACGGCGGGATGTCTCACCACAATCGCGTTCATCCCCCAATTGACAAAAACTTGAAGACGAAGTCCGCAAAAAATGTCTCCCTCCTGATGTTTCTCATTTTTAGCACCGGCGTACTCTTATGGCTCATCTATGGACTTCTCATCGGTTCACTCCCCGTAATTCTTGCCAACCTGGTCACCCTGATCTTGGCTGGGGCGATTCTTTTCATGAAGCTGAAATACGGGTAACGCATTCTCCTTGGTCCGGCAGCACGTGGAGAGAGCTTTGTCCACCATAGGGACTTTACCAGTGGACGACTTCGTCGAACGCAGGTATGTTTCATCTACGACGCACTGTGAGGTTTGTACCCTGTACACATGGTTTCTGGGGTGACTGTTAACAATCAGCAATCGCCATGGCACGAATACCCGACAGTCCTGCCCGAAGAAGTTTCGATCCGAGCGACGGCGACTTCCACAGAGCGAAGGATTCTGAGCCGTCGTGGGGTGGACGAAACTCCTCGAAGATGCCCGCTCAGACGGGGGGAAGAATGTCTGCGCTCTCACGCAGACAGTTTCTTCGCCTTTCTTCGCTGATCGCCGTTCCGCTCACGATTCCCACCCTCTCCATGGCTCTCGCCGAGGATTCACTCTTCCAACCGTCTGGTGATCGGGACCGCCGGTCGTCGGATCTCGACGATACCCGTATTGGGAGCAGCTTGGCCAACGCCGTAGTCATCAAGAACAGCAACGTATGCTTTGTCGCGGACGCGGACGGCATGGTGCCCCTGACTGGCGGACATGGGTACGGCTTGTATTATCATGATTGCCGGTTCCTCAGCGGATACGTCGTTCGGGTGGCCGGCAAGCCTCCGGTCGCCCTGAGCGGTACGGCTGCGCACCCCTTTCTTGCAAAATTCGAATTGACGAATCCGCGAATCAGGACATCCGACGGCGAAGTCCTCTCCTCGGATGCGATTGGAATTGAGTGGCGGCGTGTCGTCGATGACGCGCAGCCAGCCCTGCACGACCAGTTCCTCCTTAAGAACTTCGGACGACGACGAGCAGAATTTCTGCTCTCATTTTCCTTTCGGGCTGCGTTCGAGGATGTCTATGCCGTGCGCGACGCGCTGTCGCGGACACTGGGAGTTCTACATCCACCTATGTGGCGAAACGGCGTGCTGGGTTTTTTGTATGAAGGCAAAGATGGGTTCTACCGAAGTCTGAGCATCCAGTTTTCGTCATCCGTGGAAGTGACAGGCGCCCAGACCGCGCACGTTCCGATCGCGCTTGGGCCCAAGGAAAGTACAAACTTGCGTGTGTCACTCCTCTTAGCGGAATCCCGAGACCCACCTGAGAGGCAATCGAGCGCGCGGCGGCCGTCGTTTCCGGAGAAGCTGGAATCCGACGTGACACAGGCCTCGGCGGTCTGGTTCGACGCGCTCCCACGGATCGTCAGTGACGATCTGGTGTTGAACAAAGTCGTCGCGCGATCATTCGTCAATCTTGGACTGCTGCAGAGCCAAATCGACCACCTCACGTTCTTTGCCGCCGGCACGCCCTGGTTCGCGACCTTATTCGGAAGGGATAGTCTGATCGCTGCGTTACAGACGCTCGCCTACGATTCGAGCGTAGCCGAGCAGACCTTGCGTCTGCTGGCGAAGTATCAAGGACAGCAGGAGGATGCATGGCGGGATGAAGAGCCGGGCAAGATCCTCCACGAACTACGCATGGGAGAGATGGCCCGTCTCGATCTCATTCCACAGACTCCTTACTACGGATCGATCGATGCGACGCCGCTGTTTCTCATTCTGATCGCACGCCACGCCGCCTGGACCGGCAGGCTAGACCTGTTTTACGAGTTGCAAGACTCGGTTGACCGGGCGCTCGCATGGCTTGAGACCGCCGCGCATCGATACAGTCACGGCTATCTCGCATACATAAGCCGGTCGGAACGGCCGTTAGATAATCAGGGATGGAAGGATTCCGGCGAGGCCATCGTCAATATCGACGACAGCCTCGCCGCTCCGCCCATCGCGCTTGTTGAGGTGCAAGGCTATGTCTACAGGGCCAAGCTCGCGGTTGCGCAATTATACGAGCGCGCCCGCGACGTGACACGCGCTGCCCGGCTTCAACGAGAAGCCTCTGAGCTCCGTGCTCGGTTCAACAGAGACTTTTGGATAGCAGAGCGCGGATTCTATGCCATGGCCTTGCAAGGAGACGGGCGGCCAGCAGTCGTGATCTCATCGAACCCGGGACAAGCCCTCTGGAGCGGGATCGTGGAGGAGAGCAAGGCGAAACTCACGGTGGATCGGCTCATGTCCGATGAGATGTTCAGCGGGTGGGGGGTTCGTACACTCTCGGAGAGGGAACAGGCCTACAACCCGCTGGGTTATCATATCGGCAGTGTGTGGCCGCACGACAATTCTTTGATCGCGATGGGATTCAGGCGTTACGGCTACGATCAAGCAGCCTGCAGAGTGTTCGACGGGCTGTTGGAAGCAGCTATGCATTTCAAATCCTACCGGCTACCCGAGCTGTTCGCAGGGTTCAGCCGCAGCGAGTACGAAGTGCCGGTCCCGTATGCCGCCGCCAACCCGCCGCAGGCCTGGGCGGCAGGAGCCGTCCCCTACCTGCTTGAGGCGGTGTTGGGCTTGGTTCCGGAAGCGTTCGATCGTCGACTCCGAATCGTTCGTCCGACGTTACCCGGCCCCGTTGATGAACTGCATATTCAAGGAATGAAGGTGGGGCAGGCGCAGGTGGACCTTCGATATGAACGGACCCGGGACGGCACAGTGAGCGTCCATGTGCTTAGGGTCGACGGCGCGCTGGATGTGATCGCTGAGCAAGTCTGAAAACGGGCCAACGCCTGTCGCCGGCTCGTAAGAGACAAAACACGAAGGGCAGCGGGGGTTCCGCTGCCCTTCGATTAACGAGTACAAGATGAAACAGGCTTACTTGATTTCAGCCTTGAGATTGGCAGTGCCGCCATCGGTCACATCGACTTCGAACTCCACTTTCTTGGCCTTGCCGGCAAAAGGATGCCAGGCGATGACCTTGTGCTTGCCGGCCGGGACATCCTTGATCTCGAAGGAACCATCGTCCTTCACAACCGCAAAATGTGGGTTCGACACGGGCAGGAAGAACGCTTGCATGAACTCATGCTGGTCGCACTGTAAGCGGAAATACCCTTCCTTTTCTGCGCCGCCACGGAACAGTCACCGGCTTATCGAGCTTGTCACCCTTCTTGGCCAAACCGATGTTGAAGCCGGTCGCCGAAGCTGGAACCCTTCACCGTAAAGCTGTGCGGGTTATGGAGCACACCGGCAACCGACTTGGGATCATCGGGGTCTGCATCCGTGTTTCTCAACCTTGAAGGACTCGCGTATTGACGACCATACCGCTGAACGGTTGGAATTCGCAGAATTCCGCCACGACTTCCGTTCCGGCATAGCCATCGACGAACGCCTTGTCTTCGATATCCGCTACCGCGACAACCGCACCCTTCAAACCACCATCCTTGCCGACTTCGATCTGCTTCAGAAACCGCTTGTCCCCGTCCATCAAACCCTTGTTGGGGTTCTTAGGGCAGAACTTGGGATTCGGGAACTTTGAGAAGAGAAATTCCTTCTGCTCTGGCTTGTCCGGCATACGTCACCTTCCCGGAGATCGTTCCCCCCGCATACGAGGTGAGAGGCGCCGCGACCAACGCGACGGCTGCCACACCAAACATAATTGTTAACGCACTCTTCATTGGACTGCCTCCTTGTAATAGATCAACGACCTAATCTCTGACTCGCTCTTTCCGCCCTTTCTCATCAGCCGAGTAGAAATTCTTGGACTACATTGGCTTACCGCACACACACTCAACCATCCGCTGGCGAGACTGACGCGGATCAAACATGTATATGAAATCTTACTGTCCGCTGTCAATGTCAAACAAGAGGTGCATAGCGGCTTTCCCACAGTAGCTATTTTGCCATCGTCCTGGTACAGTGACGGAAAATTTAGACACCTCCTCAACCTGAGTAAATCACAACCGCATGCCCTTCCCGTATTAGCACCCAAATGATCTCAACAACAGCGCCTGCCAACGACCTCAAGCGTACCTACTCGATCTATGTGACGGTGTTGCTGTTCGGTCTGATTGCCACGAGCGCACTCATTGGTGTTCCGTTATTCGGATATGTCTATGGGTATACCTGGCTGGATTGGACCATGTTCGTGCTCCTCTACATCATCACGGGACTGGGCATTACGGTCGGGTACCATCGCATGATCTCACACCGGAGTTTCAACTGTCCCGACTGGGTCAAGACCGGCTTCCTGATTGCGGGGGGATGGGCCTTGCAAAACTCTGCCCTCAAATGGGGAGCCGATCACATTCGCCATCACGCTGCCTGTGACCAAGACGCCGATCCGTACAATGCAAAGCTGGGGTTCTGGCACAGTCACTGCGGATGGCTCTTTGCCGATCAGCGCTATTCTCACGAGAAATATGCCACGCGCCTCCAGCAGGATCCGGTTGTGATGTGGCAACATCGTTACTACACGCTGATCTTTCTCTCAGGGTTGGCGCTCCCGTTCGCGATAGGCTTTCTCTACGCCGGATTGGTCGGTGGTGTCAGCTGCTTCATGCTGGCCGGCGTGGGTCGGACTTTTGCCGTGCTGAATTCGACCTTTTGCATCAATTCAGTTTGTCATCTCTGGGGAAGCCAACCACACAGCCAAGCAGATTCCAGCCGAGATAGCTGGATGGTCTCGCTCCTGACCTTCGGCGAGGGGTATCACAACTATCACCACACTCACCAAAGCGACTATCGCAACGGTCCTCTCTGGTATAACTTCGATCCATCAAAATGGGTGATTTTCATACTGTCGCTTTTGGGATTAGCCTGGTCGCTCCGTACCGCCAATGCGGCTGATTCCAGATCTTCAAAGCTCTAACAGGCTGCGGGAAAACACCCTCCGTTCATCCTTCGAGAGCCTCAGGACGAACGGAGCGGTCATTGAATGTATTGAGGTTTCCCGTTCGTGCTGGGACCTATCGAAGCACACCAATCGAGTTGTTCCGCAACCTGCTAAGCAACCCCTAGCGTGGAGCAGCCGATGTCTCGGTAGCGAAATGAGTTGCCCACTTAATATTTTCGCAAGGATACAGGCGGGAGATTCCACAGCTCTTCGCGGATGGTGGCCCAGAGAGTATCAAGCATGTCGGTGAGATCGGGTGCCGTTCGAGTCAACAATTTGATGGCGACCCCCGGCACGGTCGGCGTGGATACTCCTCCCAACACGTGGCCTGGCCGTTCATCCAAGACAGACGCGATCTTCAACTCCAGTCGACTCCAGGTATCGGACGCGACGGCATCGTTGACCACATAGAAGGAGGCGACATAGTTCCATTCTTCTGCAAGCCCTACGCAACCCAAGTCAGTGGCCGGATCAAGGACATATCGCTCCAGAAGAGAACTGCCGGATGCCGTTGTGATGCGTATTTCGTTCTCCAGATCGGTAAACGCCCATCGCTCCTCTCGGGCGATGCGCCCGGATGCAACGGCATCCCACAAGAGAAGAGTTGCACCCGGTGCCAACGTGGCATGGAGTATCTGCCGAAATCGTGAACCGGCGAACGGAATGGTGTGTTCGGGGACCCATTCCAAGATCGCACCAGGCCCAACGGTAATATCGATGTGCTGTTGCGAGACCTTGCTCTCGGTTCGGTAGACGCGATTGGCAGACGGTGAGGAAATCAGGACGTGCGCGTCTCGATCCAGGCTCATGTCTATGGACAAATGGTCTCCTCCGACCAGGCCTCCGGATGGATTGACGAGAAGCGTGTACGCAGCCCCCGTATCATCAAGATAAATGGGAGGAAGGAGCTTCCAGGGCGTCGTGAAGTACGAGTGTGCGATGATGGTTCGGCGGTCAGGCTTGGCATAGTCAAGCCTGAGCTCACCGACCCGTCCGATAAATTCTGTAGAAAAGGGCGGCGCCGTACTTTTTTTCCTGGATGGACTTCTTTTTTCAGAAGTGTTTCGTTTCTGAGCCGTACGTCTTCGCGAACCAGTCTTTTTTCGTGGTCTTGTTGAAGCCTGCACGATTATGAGCGTCTCGCTCGCTGCGGTATGCGCTGCTCCATCCAGGCCACCACGGCATCAAGCCCTTCACCGGAAAGGATGTTGGTGAACGCGAAGGGAAGATCGCCGCGCATCCGACGGGTATCTCGATCCATGACTGACAGATCGGCGCGGACGTACGGCGCCAAATCCATCTTGTTGATGACGAGAAAATCCGATCGAGTAATGCCGGGACCGCCTTTGCGTGGAATTTTGTCGCCTCCCGATACATCGATCACGTAGATGACAGAATCCACAAGTTCCGGACTGAAGGTCGCCGCCAGATTGTCTCCTCCGCTTTCCAGAAAGATCAATTCAACATCAGGATGGCGCCGAAGCAGGTCATCGATCGCCTCTTGATTATGCGAGGCGTCTTCTCGGATGGCCGTGTGAGGGCACCCACCCGTCTCCACGCCCACAATCCGATCGACCGGCAAGGCTGCGCGCTTCGTCAGAATTTCCGCATCAATTTTTGTAAAAATGTCGTTTGTCACAGCTGCCAAACTGTACCGATCCCGCAATCTCTGACACAGGGCCTCAACGAGTGCGGTCTTGCCCGACCCCACCGGCCCCCCGATTCCGATGACCGGAATGCCTTTCACTCTTGCCTGAGTGGGTACCCAGTCGTGGCGATGTTCCTTGTTGATGTCATGCATGGCAAACTCGAAGGGTTCAGGGCCTATCGCCCCGGCATCAGCCTTCTCTTCCCTTTCTGTTATAAATGATAGCTGTAAATTCTCAAGACCGGAAGAGCCTCCACTCCAACCGACCATGGCGCATCGAATAGATATCTTGGATAGGAGACCACGAGCTCATCGTTGTTGCCGAGTCGGTTTCACGACTGATGCGATCGATCAGTGGAAGCCATTCACTAAGTACGCGTTGTCCTTCATGCTGACCGATCGGACTCAATCTCATGGCGGCAGACACAAATCCGACCGCCGTTTGATACAAGAATGCCGCCACAGCCGCTTCGGGTTCCCATCCACTGACACCCAGCGTCAGTCCAAAGCAGACCGCCAGATGACCAGGTGCTTGTTCAGATTCTATCGCATCACGGTACTCGCCGAGAACCGTCTTGGTCCGGAGCTGATCCGCCGCCATGCGTATGACCTGACGACCCATCTGGCGGCTGGCCATTCGCGACTCACGGCTCACCTTCGTCGAATCCAACTCTCGATCGACGTCGGCGGCCAGGGAGACCTTTCCATCGGATCCGGCTTGATTCGACCATTTTACCGCGAAGGCCTCTCTCCGACTCATACCGCCACGCAACAGGTCCCCCACGTAGCGGGCCAGTTGATCAGAATTCTTCACCGCTCCACCTTGGATGGCCGCTTCCAATCCCGAGGAAAACGCATAGCCGCCGGAAGGGAAGAACGTGTCGATGAACCGCAACCCTTCAAGTAATGCGGGTGTATTCATATGGGGCACACGAGAATAAAACAGCCGGCCCGCTACCTTCACGATCGTTCCGTTACTCGTAACCGAACCGGCTGTTCTGTTCGTTAGAACAATTGATACCGCTGCGCCAGCGGCAGCACGATCGCCGGTTCGCAGATGAGCGGCACACCATCCGCCGTCACAATGTACGTCTCAGGATTGACTTCTACTTTCGGTAGCGCGTCGTTCAGCTTGAGATCGCGCTTCCCCAAATTGCGGCAGTTCTTCACCGCGAACACTCGCCTCTGCAAGCCGAGCCGCTTTGGAATCTCGTGGTCCAAGGCCGCCTGCGATACGAAGGTAAAGCTGGTGCTGGACAAGGCGCGGCCGAATGCGCCGAACATCGGCCGGCTGATCGTCGGTTCCGGCGTCGGGATCGATGCATTGGGATCGCCCATTTGAGCTTGAGCGATGAAGCCGCTCTTCAATACCATCTCAGGTTTCACACCAAAAAACTCCGGTTTCCAGATAACCAGGTCAGCGATCTTCCCAACCTCCACTGACCCGACTTCATGGGCGATACCGTGCGTGATGGCCGGATTGATCGTGTACTTGGCCACATAGCGCCTGGCCCGGAAGTTGTCGTTCTGAGTAGAAGACTTGCCGCTCACGGGTGCCAAATGCCCACGCTGTAATTTCATCTTATGAGCGGTCTGCCACGTCCGGGTGATGACTTCTCCGATCCGACCCATGGCTTGCGAGTCCGACGACATGATGCTGATCGCGCCCATGTCATGAAGAATGTCTTCCGCTGCAATGGTCTCACGGCGGATGCGGGATTCCGCAAACGCAACGTCTTCCGGAATCCGCGGGTTCAGGTTGTGGCACACGATCAACATGTCAAGATGCTCATCCATCGTGTTGACGGTAAACGGCATCGTGGGGTTAGTCGAAGACGGCAGCACGTTCGGCTCTCCGCAAATTTTAATGATGTCCGGTGCGTGACCGCCGCCTGCACCTTCCGTATGGAAGCTATGGATCGCTCTCCCCTTGATGGCCTTGATGGTATCTTCAATATAACCGGCCTCGTTGAGCGTATCCGTATGGATCGCCACCTGCACGTCATAGCGATCCGCCACGCTCAAGCAGGTATCGATGGCGGCCGGGGTGGTGCCCCAGTCTTCATGCAGCTTCAAGCCGATCGCGCCGGCTTCGATTTGTTCATTCAGCCCCTCTGGCCGTGAGGCATTGCCCTTCCCCAAGAAACCGAGATTGATGGGAATGCCCTCCGATGCTTCCAGCATGCGATGAATGTTCCAGGGCCCCGGCGTACAGGTCGTGGCACTGGTCCCGTTTGAAGGACCGGTCCCGCCGCCGATCATCGTCGTCAGTCCGGCTGACAACGCTTCCCAACATTGCTGCGGACAGATGAAGTGGATATGCGTGTCGATACCGCCGGCCGTGATGATCCGGCCTTCGCCGGAAATCGCTTCCGTTCCTGGGCCGATCTCCATGCCCGGCGTGACATTCGGCATCAGGTCTGAATTTCCGGCATGACCGATGCCGACGATGCGGCCGTCCTTGATGCCGATGTCGGCCTTGATGACTCCGGTGTAGTCAAGGATGAGCGCACTGGTAATCACGGTGTCGAGCTGGCCGCTTGTGCTCGTGGCCCGAGCTGACTGCCCCATCCCGTCACGAATGGTCTTGCCTCCGCCGAAAACCGCTTCCTCTCCGGGAACGATTCGATCTTCTTCGACTTCGATGATGAGGTCCGTGTCGCCAAGTCGGACACGATCACCGACCGTGGGACCGTATAGGGATGCATATTGCTTGCGTGAAATTTTCACCGTGCGCCTCCTTTTCCAAATCCGCGTTCGGCAGCGAGCGACACTGCCTTGGTTTTGACCTTCGGATCATCCAATAACCCATCGGTCAATCCGTTCACACCCTGGGCAAGCCGGTTACCGGCAAGGGCCACGAGCGTCACCTTTTTTTCTTCTCCCGGTTCAAACCGAACCGCCGTACCGGCAGGAATGGCGAGTCGGAAGCCGAATGCTTGTTCACGATCAAACTTCAGCGCGCGATTGGTCTCAAAGAAGTGACAGTGAGAACCGACCTGAATAGGACGATCGCCCACATTCTTGATCGTCACTTCTTTCGTCTCACGCCCTTTGAAGACCTCGATATCGCCGGCCACCGTCATAATCTCGCCGGGGATAATCGGGGCGGATAGCTCGGCCTTCACCGCAGCGGCTAAGGCTTCTTTCGATTTCTGTGGCGCGTCATGTTTTTTCATTTTCGCTCCTCCTGCCCCACCGACCTTTGTGATCAGCGACTCATTCGCAGCATATGCAATCCCCTGTTGCCCGGCGTTTCCCAATAGTGATACCGCCCCGATTCCTGCCGCAACGCGCCCGCTGTGCGCGAGAAACTGCCGCCGCGACGTTCCGGTTTTCTCGGAAGCGCTTTGTTTTTCCTTGTTATCTCCGGAATCCTGTGGGTTTTTCGCTTTCATGTTACGTCACTCCTTTCCGGGCACCGTGTCGTATTTCTGACCATGGTAAGGATCTACAAGATAAACAATTCTTCATGCTCTCCTCATGTATCTTTCATATACAAGGAGTACCCTCGCTTACGTGTGCTAGGGAATCGGATTATGAACCGTCACGAGCTTCGTCCCATCGGGAAAGGTCCCTTCCACCTGGAACTCACGGATCATTTCCGGGACACCAGGCATCACATCTTTGCGCGACAGAAGCTGGGTGCCGTAGGTCATCAACTCGGCGACGGTCTTTCCATCACGAATCCCCTCTAACACAGCAGCAGTCAGGTAAGCCACCGCCTCAGGGTGATTCAGCTTGAGACCTCGCTTCTTACGATCGGTCGCAAGCTGAGCGGCAACGTAAATCATCAGCTTGTCCTGTTCTCTCGGGCTTAGACGCATAATTCCTCCTCTGTCAGGTTAGTACTTCACTGATTCGATGCGAGAGGCCTTTGGGTTTAGAAGAGATGGAGGGGAAATACCGACCACGGCACTGGAAGCTGACGGAAACCAGACCAACCACCCCACCTCTCTTAGGTCAGGCATTGTTATTCGCGACAAAAGATTGTCGAGATGAATCTCTTTATTGCGGATAGATGATTATCACAAAAAAGGAGGGTTGGGCCAGTTTTTTTTCTTCTACTTAAACGGTCAAATGTTGCCGTACCATGTCGGCATTCAACTCCGTGCTCTTACCCTGCGCCATCACTGCTCCCTTGGCCATCACCACGTACTTCTCGGCAAGTCGGGCGGCAAAGTGGAGTCCTTGTTCCACCAACAGAATCGCGAAGCGGCGCGACTTTTTGAATCCGATGATGACGTCCTCGATTTGATCAACGATTGATGGCTGAATCCCTTCCGTCGGCTCGTCCAGAAGAAGAAGCTTCGGGCTCGATAAGATCGCTCTTCCGATCGCCAGCTGCTGTTGTTCACCACCACTCAACACCCCGCCTGGCCGGTGAAGAATCTGGGTCAACTTCGGAAAGAGATGATAGACCTCATCGAACGCCTCCTTTTCAGAGACATCTCCGTTGATGGAAGGACGGTTCCAGTAGCCGAGGAGCAGATTCTGATGCACCGTCAGGTGTGGAATGATCTCGCGGCCTTGCGGGACATACGCCAGCCCTTTCTTCGCCCGTCGATCCGTACGATCATGAGTGATATCCGAACCATCAAACGTAATTTTTCCCGAGCGTGCCGGAAGCAAACCCGTCAGCGTCTTTAAGGTCGTCGTCTTTCCCATGCCGTTTCTCCCCATCAGACACACCACTTCTCCCGGCTCGATCGTAAAAGAGACGTTGCGTAAAATATGGCTTTCGCCGTAGTAGGCATTGATGTTCTCAAGCGCCAGCGTCAGAC
>CAWKJK010000029.1:0-18147 GCA_963849655.1 uncultured Nitrospiraceae bacterium | reverse complement strand
GCCTTCTCCAACTGGAGCATGACGAGTTCCGATTGCTCCAGCTCCGCCTCAACGGCATCGGAGACGACCCGACCATGATCGGCAAAGGCACGCAGCGTCGTCTCAGGCATGGTATTGACGGTGTCCCGTCCCACTAAGGACTCGACATACATGACATCCCGATAGGCCGGATTCTTCGTTCCGGTGCTGGCCCATAAAGGCCGCTGGACACGCGCGCCTTTCACCGCCAGTCGAGCCCATCGATCACTGCCGAACGCCTGTCGAAACGTCCGGTAAGCCGATTTGGCATTGGCGACCGCAGCTCGGCCCTGCAATTGGGCCGCAGAGCGATTGTCGACCGCCGTTACCGAGAGGCATGCGTCGCTGCAACAACTGATCGACCAGCACGTCGATTCGGCTCACGAAAAAACTCGCCACCGACACAACCGCCTGCAGCGGTTGACGGGACGTGGCGCGTCGTTCGAGAGCCGAACATGTAGGCTTCGATGACGGCCTGATAGCTGGGAATCGAAGAACAACAGAGTGATATTGACTCCGATACCCTCGCAAAGCAGCTGTTCGATCGCCGGTATCCCGGCCTCGGTCGCCGGAACTTTGATGAGAGATTTGGACGATTCACACGCTCGACATACTCGCCGCGCCTCGGCCATCGTGGCATCGGTGATCTATGCGCGAGATGAGGAGATACCTCCAGGCTGACATATCCATCAAGGCCATCGGTCTCACGATATACATCGTGCAGTATGTCACAGGCCTGCTGCACATCGTGGATCAGCAACGTTTCGTAAATGTCCTTCGTGGACCGACCTTCGTGCGTGAGGGATTCAATGTGCCGGTCATAGTCACTGCTCGAGAGCGCCTCACGAAAGGTCGTGGGATTTGCCGTAATTCCCCGAAGACCATGGTCTCGAATCCATCCCTTTAACTCGCCGGACGCGATCATATGTTGAGTGAGATTGTCCAACCAGTAGCTTTGTCCGCACGTAAGAAGCTGTTCTAATGGATTATCGACCTTTTGAGAGGTCGCCATACATACCTCCTCCTCTACCTCTTAAAAGGAAGTCACCACCTCATTGTTGTCCACTGACTTGACTGACTTTCCTGCCCTGGCTCTCGATGTTCGATGATGCCTGTCGGCCACCGACATTGATCGTGCCTGCGACACTATTGTCGCTGCTGGGAAGATTGGAATCCGCGTGCACCACATATTTGACTTCCGATGGGCTCTTGAAACACACGCTTGCCGAAGCGTTGACACCTAACTTAGCCGTATACTCATGCTTAAATGAGTTCCAATCGGCGCTCATCAACCCGCCAAAACCTCGCTGACAGGACAACTGCCCATCCACCGGCAAAAGAAAGATTACGCGCGCGTGGCCCTGTCTGATTATTGACCCAGCGAATCTCGTCCCCTGGATTAGCGGTGACTATCGCGGCGACACATCGTCATCCCGAATGATGATGTCCTTCACTTCTCCGGTTCTCGTGACCGTCGGTGTCCAATCTCTTTCACCTTGCCCTCCACCCAGCCCCATGTGCTGGCAGGCCGCCAATGAAAATAATGCGGCTCCCATCAAGAAGCTGTGTTGAACCCTCATTGCCGTTCCTCTATTGTTATGGATATGGATTGGATGACATGTGACCTTCAGTACCTTGCCGTCCACCAGAATAAGTTTTCCCCGATGGCTTCGCCTTTTCAACAATCACTGTCGATGCATGGATGATAAGCTGACTATGCAATATCAATTCCAATAGCTGCGCCCCCTGCTTAGTTGCATCGCATGACCTTTTTCCACAATGCGCCCCAATAAATATTCGTAAATATTCGAGGTTACAACACTTTCTGATCTGCAAGCAGAGTGGTTTCGGACACTTTGTCCTCCCCATCATCCTGCATACAGATTGCTAGGCCGGACGACTTGTCCCTAGATAAGAGAAACCATCCCGTTAGATCCTCCGTAGTAGACTACTGCGGAGGACGGGGAACCGTGGCGTGGCTTCCTGCGTAGACGGGTGTATGAAGCTCCCAGCCGCCGACTGCGGAGTATCGCGAACTAAAACATGTAGAGCTGTCGGAGATCTTCCTGGAGAGGTGGGTCATATATGCATCTCATCAAAAAGCATCCAACGCCTCATTGCCGTTCACTGGCTTGATCGGTTTTCATACTCTGGTCATCGATGTTCGATGGTCCCTTCTGACCACCGGCGCTGATCGCGTCCGCGATATTTTTCTCACCGCCGGGGGGTATCTCATCTCCTTTCACGTGGTGACATGCAGTCAAAAGCAGCAAGGCCGACCCCATCATGATATGTTGCATGATATGTTGAACTTTCATGACATCCTTCCTTAGGTTTAGATTAGGTTCAAATATTGTGCCGAGTCCAACCAGCCCTTAAGTCAACAATTCACTCGATGCCTGTGTTGAACAGTTGGGATAATGTATACCCCGCAATGTACGCCGCGCAATCCGGCCACTGGTACGTCGATTGGCGCGACTTCATAGTCGCTACCAATAATAGGGATACCCATAGTACCCACGGTATCCCCATCCATAGGGATATCCATAGCCACCATAAGGACGATACCCGGAGTTCATGCGATCCCAATCCCACACCGTGAGATGCTTGACGGCCGAATTGAGGAACTTGCTGCTGGACATCGTCGATCTGGACAGTGGTCATGCCCAGCACTTCTCCCACAACGGTCACGCGCTTCTTCTCGTCCTCGAACACGGCCGGATCTGATACTTGATCGTTGGTGCGATCGATGATGACGAACCGGCCTTTCGAGTCGGTGTCACGCCCGGTAGGAATCAAATCTTCGGACAGCGGAATCTGCAGCACCTCGATCAGTGTCCCGCCTTGTGTCCGCTTTGCCGACAAGACCTTGCCACCCGCCAGCATAAGCTTTCCTCGATAGGTCTCAGCATTATTCTTAATGTCGGAGTAACGGAGATCTCGATCGACGCGGCCTTCCAACCGATCGGGAATCACATCCTTCTGACAGGCGCTTGCAACGAGGCACAACAGGGCAATACTCAACGAAAGACTTGTGCGCTTCATGACTACCTCCATTTCTCTTAGACTATTCGACCATCCGACATGTGAGCTGACAGTGCAAGACCGATTCCTAGGGCTGGGTGTAGCAACAAATGCCTGATGAGGGCTGAAGTGGCTGGATCTTGAGAGAGAAGAACCATGTGATGAACTATGCGCACAAGGGTAGTCTCAGCCGGGATCGGACAACTTGTCTCCGGTCGAAGAAACTATCCGATTGCATGGGTGCGGTTTATTCATACTTCGTTCCGCCGGTCCTTCGCTGCCGGCGGCATATTCTCGCAAAGGACTGTGTCCCTGTGCCCACGCATCCAAAATCGGCTGGACAATGCGCCAAGATTCCTCGGTTTCATCGTCCCGAATGGATAAGGAGTGATTGCCCTGTATCAGCTCGAATAGGACCTGGCCATAGGCCGGAATCGGTTGTCTGCCGAATTGTTTTTCCAGCAACGTCTCATGGAGGCTGAACAGCTTGTCCGCGCCGGTCACATTGAGATGAAGGTCGATCCGGTCGGGATCGAATTGCATTCGGAGTCGGTTGGGGCAAATGAGAACGTCATGTCCGAATGCGGGACAGGACACCGGCTGGAAATGAACGATCATCTCCTGTCTGTCTCGCCCCAATGCCTTGCCCGTTCGGAGCACGAACGGGACTCCGTCCCAGCGCGGGTTGTCGAGGCGCAGAGCGACCTGCACAAACGTTTCCGTCCGACGAGCGGGATCGATGCCCGCCTCCTCGACATAGGCCGGTATCGTACTGTCGTCGATCAGTCCGGGGCCGTACCGCGCGCGCACCGTTTTGGTATCCACCTCTTCCGGCGTCATCTTTTCCACGTCCCGCAGCAAGTCCACCTTCCGGTTGCGCACATCCTGCGCATCGAGACTCTCAGGCGGCTCCATTCCGATGTAACACAGCAATTGCAACAGATGATTCTGCACCATGTCGCGCAAGGCCCCTGCCCGATCATAATACGAGGAGCGTCCCTCCAGACCCAGCGTTTCCTCCCACACGATCTCCACTCGGCTGATATGCTCACGCGACCAGATAGGCTCGAAGAGCCGATTGGCGAAACGCAACGCCAACATGTTTTGCGCGGTCCGCATGCCGAGAAAATGGTCCATTCGAAAGATGGCATCCTCGGGGAACGATTCATGTAGCAGTCGATTCAGCTCCCGCGCCGATTCCAGATCCTCTCCGAACGGCTTTTCGACGGCAATGCGAGCGCCTTCCTTAGCCGAGGCGGCAATGGCGCGGATGACAGGCGCAAACAACTGCGCGGGCAGCGCCAGATAGGCAATGACCGGAGCTTTGACTTTCGCCATCGCCGCCGCCACCTGGCGTCGGTCGGTGACATCGGCGGGCTGATAATCGAGACCGGCCAACAGCCGTTGCCGAGCCTTTTCATCTGCCTGGCTGTGACGCGCCAGCTGCTCCTGCGCGTGACGGCGAAACTCCGCCTGGTTCCATGGCTCTTTCCAGACTCCGACAATAGCCGGCATGGAGGGCAGCTTGTCGGCTTGGATCAGCTGGGCGAAGGCCGGCAGCAAGAACCGTCCCGCCAGGTCGCCGGTGGCGCCGAAGAGGATGAACGACGGCATCATGACGCGGTTCTTTCACGACAGGCGCCCGCCAAACACACTCCGCTTGCGATGACGCCGATATGACTGAAGGCTTGAGGATAGTTTCCCAGGAATGCGCCGCTCGACGGGTCGATTTGTTCGGGAAGCAGGCCGAGCGGATTGGCTCGCGCGCAGAGCGACTCGTATAGTTCCAATGCCTCGTCGAATCGTCCTTGCTTCGCCCAATTGTCAACGAGCCAGAAGCTGCATAAGAGAAACGCTCCCTCATGTCCCGCCAATCCATCCGGCGAATCCTCTAACCGGTAGCGGTACAACAGGCCGTTCCCTGCGCCCAGACGACGGACCACTGCCTCGGTCGTCGCCACCATTCGAGGATGGTCGGCGGGAATGACGCGGCGGACGGGCAGCGCCAGCAAGCTGGCGTCGAGGCCTCCTCCGCCGAGGTGTTCCGTCAATGAGTTGAGCCGAGGATCCCAGGCTTCATTGACGATGGCTTGGACGATGGTATCCGCTTCGGTTTTCCAGCGTGACAGATCGCAGCGGCAGTCCGAACTGTTCAGCGATACGTATGCCGCGGTCGAGCGCCACATGGCAGAGGGCCGTGGAATAGGTGAACCGCCGACCGGATGTGCGGACTTCCCAGATCCCCTGATCGGGTTCGCGCCATTCTGTCGCCGCGGCATCGATCAGTCGGCGTAATTTTTCCCAGAGCGCCTCCGTGACCCCGCCATGGTGCCGGCTCCATTGGTAGGCGCAATCGACGATCTCGCCGAACACATCGTGTTGACGCTGTTCCGACGCCCCATTGCCCCATCGAACCGGCGCCGAGCGGCGATAACCTTCCAGATGAGCGTCCATCCCTTCCATAGGCGGACGCCGGCCGTCGAGATCGTAGAGCACACGAGGCCGCCCCTCCCTCTCTACTTCCCCTTCCACCGCATCGAGCACCCACCCGAGGAACCCGGCCGCCTCGCGGGGGAGCCCAACTCGCTGAAGCGCGTACACCGACAGCGCCGCGTCCCTGATCCACGCATAACGGTAGTCCCAATTTCTCTCTCCACCCAATCCCTCCGGCAGCGAGGACGTCGGCGCAGCGACGATGGCCCCGCTTTCGAAATGATCCAACAGCTTCAGCGTGATGGCGGACCGCTGCACCATGTCGGCTCGTGGCCCATCATATTTCACGAGCGCGGCCCACCGCCGCCAGGCCTTGCGGGTCGCCGTCAACAGTTCTCCCGGCTCGACGTGATGATGACGGAAAGGCCCGCCTCCCCAACGGAGCAGAATCGGCAGCCGGTCGCCGCTTTTCAGATCGACGATCGTTTCCGGGCCGTTCAACGCAGTTCCGGCCCACAATTGGAGATCCAAGTCATCGTGATCGGCACAGCGCATGCGGAGACCGTCGCCGCGGGGTTCGAACGTCGCGCCGCCTCTCGGGTCGATGGTGATCTTGAGACGCACGCGCCCGCTGAGCACGTGCGCATGGCGCATGAGTTCTCGCCGCGCGGCCGCCACGTCCTCCCTGAGATCGGCGCCGGACCGAAATAACATCGCGTCCGTCAGCCGGACTGTGCCGGTGGACGTCCGCATCTCGGTCACTAAGATGGCTGTGTCCGTCTCGTAGTAGTGCCTCGACTCTGTGAGACCCTCCGGCGTAATCCTAAACGACCCGCCGCGTCGGGCGTCCAGGATGCCGCCAAACAGTGGGGCGGAATCGAACCGCGGTAGACAGAGCCATGGGATACTGCCGTCGCGTCCCACCAATGCGGCGGTCGTTCCATCTCCGATTAGTCCGTAGTCTTCCAACGGAAGATATCCGTCGGTCTGTACGAGAGGTCTCCACTCACGGTTGATATGATCAGTCACAGGTAGGCCGAGAATCTTCTAAAATTTCACACTTCCTTCGCACTCAAGACGATTCGAAACCGCCTTTTCCGAGCGCCCCAACGGGGCACGATGGGGCACGTCAGAATCTCTGAACCGCTCCGCGATTCCTTACTTAACTTACGCAATGACCATACCCACGGTCATGCCGCATAAGCGCAGCAGATGTACAACCCTACATGAGAGGATTCGTACGTGTAGAAGCCTTAACGAGCGAAACTATCTTTCTGCATCGGGAGAGGGGAGACTGATGAGAATTGATTGAAACGGGACGAAGACCAGCACATTCTGCCTTGCCGGAGACAGATTGTCCTCCGGATCAGTATGAGGGATCTTTGTTCATGAATTCAGAGCAGCGGCATTCCACGTAGATGTGTATCGGGCAATAGCGGCAACAGTGAGGCCGATCAAGAAAACCCAAAAGAGGAACCCAAGGCCGGTCATGCTCGTAGGTGTGTCCTGTCCCTCCTGCGTCGAGCCATCTGTTTGGGCATGCACTCGTGTTGAAGAGTGAGGAACATTCCCCACCCAAAATAGTGCCAGCATAACCGCTACGGCCGGCAAAGAGAGCCAGTAATGCCCCACAACATCGAACCAAAATGGGATCAGCCAGAGGCCACCGGCCCATATCAAGAGTGCCGGTAATCCGATTGATTCTCCCATCCTATTATCCGCTGCGGCTACCATGATCGAGAGGACGGTTAACGCTAAAAGACTCGCGACCACAACTTGCACACGTCTGCTTCGTGCCGGAATTTGCGCCGATTGAGCAAGGACTTTGACAAGGGCTTTGATATGAACGCCGATTCTATCAACGACTCCCCATCCGATGGCTATCACGATCAAACCTAACATCCATATGATAATAATCTCTGCCATGGGAAGCCTCTTGATCTATCTTGTGCTCCTACTTCCAAGGACGATCAGTTATGACACTATGCAAAATGCTCGCCATGCCATCATGGCATAGCGGTAAATGCTCGCCTAGCTTTTACTGAGATTTATCACGAAAGCAAAAGCTTCGACATACCAACATACAACCCTGCTGTATCATTTTTTATTGACACAGGATGGAATTGGAGTCACTTCGACGATCCGGATGAGGACAACAGGATCGTGACGAACATTGAAGGAAGCTCGGGATCGCTACCGAAACTCCCTGGACCAGAAGACAAAAAATCCGTGCCTTCCGGCTATTGGCGGACCACCGCCGTGGTCGCTATAGATGCCGAAGTTATAGCTGTAGTTGATTTCGATCTGCGAACGCCAAGGAGCGGCGCTCACCACACCGGAGCTTACGGCGGGCATGGGATCCATTTGGTTATGAATACTGCCATTTGGTTGAAAGCGTGCTTGCTCCACCAACCCATAGGAACCACGAATATACGGATAGAGAAAAAAGAAGGCCTCGTACCGATAGGTCGCATGCACGATGGCATAACGATTGGGAACCAACTCATTGAACGCGACGCTCGGCAATATCGGCAATGCGAGCGCTTCCCACTCATAGCCGGTCGGTCGACCCGGCAGGCGAAAAGCGGAGAATCGGTCGAGATTCTGCCCGATACCGCCATAGAACGAGACGATGAGCCGATGCCGTTCGTTCTTGATCCATGGAATGCCGGCGGCGGCCAGCGCATAGAAACTGCCCATGAGGTAATCTCGTTCTTGACCCACATTCGGCTTTTCAAATGCAACACCTCCCCATTGCCTCCACTTGGTGCGATAGCCATAGAAGAAATCTCCGCCGAAGGCGTATCCCCGATGCGGCAGTTCCATGAGGTTGCGTTCCAAGGCATCATTTCGCAGACGCAGATGCACCCGCCCTTCGTACGTATCGCTGGGCACAATGAAGTTCGGCGAGGCATCCCCACTGCCTCTGAACCAACGATAGCCGGGTTCATACGTCAGGGACAACTCGAGGGCGTTGTCCTGATGACCGGGTAACAAAAGCTTCCGATAGGCGATGCCGAAGCCCGCAAACACGTAATTCCACTCCACCTCGACGCCCCGAATAATCTGTCCCTCGACGTATTCCGCTCGACCAAGAGGAATAATCATGTTGTTGAGCGTGAATCGTAATTCCCATCCAGGCAAGGAGTGAATGCCGACATTGTAGGCGAGGTCATTGACGGCCACGGCAAATGTGCCGCGGAAACGTTCCGTGTAATCCCCTGAATGGCGCCACAGATAGAAGGCGCCGAAAGGCAATACTTGGTAGAAGCTCGGCCCATCGTGAAGATACTGCACGCCGAAACTTGCGGCGGTCACGGCCTTGCGGTCGCGGGGTGCCACCTCCACCCGCTCGCCGAACACTTTCGTGCGAAATTCTTCTCCCGCCAATGGAGTCGGTTGGTCCTGCGCTTCAACCGGAGCGATCGACAGGATTGAAATAAGACAACAAACTGTGAGGGTTACGTAGAAAAGCGGGGGGAGATGCCATTCATACATCTCTTGTAGAGTAAATCGAGCGATTGGAGCTAGTCAAACTCGATCCGATCATGATGTATAAAAAGTAGAGCACCACGGCTTGACTCATCCCTGGCATTACTGCGGAAGACGGCAGCCTGTGGCTTCTGAGGGTATTCGGCGACACCTCGCCTAATTATTATGCGGCCTATCGAAGTGTTAGATGTCCTCTTAAGTCACACCGCCATCTTCCCGTAGTACTTGAAAAGTTCAATTTCATAATCCGGCGTGATGAGCATCGAGGGATCATAAGGCGGTGCCGATTGAATGGCGTGCCGGGTGAGCGACATGCTGACCGATCGGCTATGCCAATCGATCTGTTTGATGCGGCCGGTCGGCACCAATACCTTTTTACCCGGCAGCCAATTCCTCGTATCCACCTCCGCATATCTGACGATCCAATCCTCATGGTCGATGACCAGATCTTCGATATGGCCGATTTCTCCATCCTGGGCATGAATTCCATAGCCGGTCACCTCTGCGCTGCTGCGGAGATGGGACTGCTCCGGCGATTCCGACAGGACCGGCTCGTCCACCTTCACGGGAAGCGGATCGGGATAGGGAATCGGGGTTCCCAAGACTGTCGTGCCTGATTGCCAGTACGGCGCCCACCGGAAATGCTCATAGTAAGCTTCTTCGTACTGGCGTGAGATCGGCTTCGCCTTCTCGATCGGTGGCGCCTGTTCGATTTGGTCTTTTCGCAGATTGATCCGCATGGAGGCTCCGGCATCGTCGATGCCGGCCACGGCAATAGGCGCAATGAGGACATTTCGCTCCGAGAGCCAACCGCCGGTGTTGATAATCAGATATCTGACCTTCCAGTTTTGATCATCGAAGTACAACTGCTGCACTGATCCTACTTGGCCATCGACGGCATAGAGCGTCAATGCAGAAATGTCTCGAACACGCAGAAACTGTTTCATGGCTTTTCTTTCTTGGTTACACCGAATTGATACAACAAAAACTATCTATCTCAATTTACTTGGTCACGTTCCACTGGAAAAATCCCTTGGCGGGACAAATCGCAACGTGAGTGTCGCCGTTGTTCCCTGCCCTGGGGCGGAACGGAGATCGAACGTTCCGCCCAACGCTCGCATACGTTCTTGAATGCTGAACAATCCAAATTTCGAGGAAATGCCTCCCCCAGACTGAAGCCCAGCAGCAGCATCATCAGCAACAACAGCAAGATCAAAACCTACCCCGTCATCGCTCACGGTGATGCGCAGATCCCTATCAATCTGCTCCATCGTGACCGTCGCTTGGCCGGTGCCGGCATGTTTCGAGGAGTTGATCAGAAGTTCGCGCACGGATTGAAACAGCCAGATGACTTGGTCTTCTGGCAATTGAATCTCCTTCCCTACCGGAACTGTCACCGTCACTGTTTGTTCATGCTTCTTCATATATGCCCCGAGCCATGTGAGCCCGGCGGCAAGACCATAGTCGCGCAACACCGGAGGGCTGAGTTCGGCCACGAGCGTGCGGCTATAGGTCAATGCCTCCGATAAGATGTCATCCACGCGGTTGAAAACTGTTTCACATCCAGGACTCCCCCCGACGGACTTCTTGCCTTGTCCGACGGTCAGCTTGCCGAGCACCAACAGTTGTTGCAGATGGTCGTGCAGTTCTGCGGCAAGGCGTTTGCGTTCGCGCTGTTCGGCCAGACTCAACTCGCCGGCGAGAGATCGCAGGCGCGCTTGCGAGTGGACCAACTCGGCCGTCTTTTCATTCACCGCCTTCTCCAGTTCCACGGTCCAGCGTTGCAAATGATCTTTAGCCTGATGCAACTCTTGCTCGGTCTTACGCCGTTCGGTGATGTCCGTGACCAGGGCGAGCCCATACATCGGTCGCCCTTCATCATCGCGCAGGAGCGAGATAAACTTGCGGACCCAGACCGGCTCGCCGTTCTTGTGCACGTACCGATTTTCGATTTCGAAATACGGCAGTTCCCCCGTGAGAAGCCGCTTGGTCTCCGCGAGATTGGCGTCGCGATCCTCCACGTGGACCAACGCCGAAAAGTGAACCTGCAAGAGTTCGTCTTCGGTATAGCCTAACATCGCGCAGTAGGCCGGATTGCACTGCACGAAGTTTCCATCGAGGTTGACAATGACGATCCCCGTCCCCGCATGCTCAAACACATTCCGGGACCGCGCTTCGCTCTCACGCAGTTTGGTTTCCGTCTGTTTGCGCTCGGTGATGTCGATGTTCACTCCGACCATACGAATCGGTCGACCGGCTGTGTTGCACCGCGTCGTCGCGTTCGAATGGATCCAGCGAACCCTTCCGTCAGGTCGAATAATGCGGTGCTCATACTTGTATAAGATAGCGGGATTTTCCAACGAAAGGCGAACGACCCGTTCGGCCTCATCCCTATCGCCCGGATGAATCTGTCGCCGCCATTGCTCGTACGTCCCTCCAAACCCGCCGACCGGAAGACCCCACATTCGTTCCATCTCCGGCGACCAAACGATCGCTTGGGCCGGGATGTCCCAATCGAACGTCCCGATGTTCGCAGCCGACAGCGCTATCCGCAGCCGCTCCTCATTGTCATATAACTTCGCTTCGGCCTGCTTGCGTTCCGTAATGTCCTGTATGACGCCGGTCATTCGGATAGCTTTCCCTGCATCATCGTAGTAGAAACGCCCCATGCCGCTCATCCATCGCACGCTCCCGTCGGGTAGGATGAACCGATATTCGTCGCCGTAGGGTATCTGGCTCCGCGCCATCAGGCTGTTCAGCCTCTGCCATACGCGCGTGCGATCATCCGGATGCAGAATGTCCGTGAAGGCTTGGATATTGCCGTTGTCCCGCTCAGACAACGAGCCGACTAACCGCTCGGGAACGCCAAACCATTGAACATCCCCGCTGACGATGTCCCATTCCCACGCGCCGTAGTCGCTGATGATCTCTAATGAAAAACTCGGGTCATTGACGGAAGACTGATTCAACCTGCATGCGAGGACATGATCCATAATAGGCTCCAGAGGCTCTTTGCCCGGCTGGCCGCTATGGAGCCGGTAAACAGACCAGGAAGGTTGTTCGGTGTGCAAACATAACGAATGCGTATGAAGCAAAGATGAACCCGCGATGAAGATCTCTTCACTCGAATGACTCGAAGTCCCTTGGCGCGGTTCAGTAATTGCCCCCAACT
Source organism: uncultured Nitrospiraceae bacterium (assembly GCA_963849655.1). GTDB lineage: Bacteria > Nitrospirota > Nitrospiria > Nitrospirales > Nitrospiraceae > Nitrospira_D. The sequence continues at coordinate 6,008 of CAWKJK010000029.1, read as the reverse complement.
TCGGGACATTATGGTGACACTTATCGCCGGCGGCTTGTTGCTGGGAATCATCATCGTAGCACTGTATTTCTTTGGGGCTTTCAAATCCCCATATCTCGGCCTCCCATACTTCTGGCTGTTCCGTCTTGCCTTGTTGCTCCTGATGATGCTGCTGATGCTGACGTTTTGGTGTGGCGGAAGAGAACAGCCCTAGCCCGCATTATTCATGACGGTTCGTGGCGAAATCGCGCAGGCGCGTGGCAAGACGGGCACGCGGAGCCCCGAGAAGCCGAGGCATACTTGAAACAGTATGTCGAGGTTGCGAGGGGCGAGCCTGCCCGCCGAAGGCTCGTCGTAGCAGCGAATCTGCGATTGCAGCAGAAACGTTCATGAATATTGCGGGCTGTGAAGGATATGATCCGATGGTCAACGCACGGTAAACCGTCGCGCTGATGATCAATGGGGTGAGGGGAGCTTGTCGGCGGATCCGCCGACCTCCTGGACAATCGCATCATGCAGCTGGTCGACCGCCGTATCTTTTGCAAGGACGATGGCGGCTCCGGCTCGCTTCATCGCGTCACTGTTATCGTCCCCCGTGTTGACCGAGATTCCGATGACAGTCGTTTCGGGCCAGCGGTTCTTGATATGTGTGGTGGCATCGATCCCGTTCATTCTCGGCATGTTGATATCCATCACCACCACGCGTGGACGGAGGTCCTCAACGAGCTTGACCGCCTCCGCACCATCCCGAGCCTCCCCGACGACGTGAAGATCGTCATAGTCTTCCAATACGGAACGAAGACCCTGCCGTACCATTGCATGATCGTCCACCAGCAAAACTTGCACCATGGACCGTCCTTTGTGAAAGAACTGGGCTCCTCAACTCTCGTCGCTCTGCGGAAAACAGCTGTCCCTGAAAACTCAGGAGTTATCCTCGGCGTTCCCTGCCAAGGGCAACACCAGCGTCGCAGTCGTTCCCTCTTCCAAGGCTGACCGGATCATACATGATCCACCCAATGCCCGCATTCGTTCCTGTATACTGAATAGACCAAATTTTGAGGAGAGTCCGCTACTAGGAATTCCCGCAGTACCACCTGCGGCAAGATCAAAACCTGCTCCGTCATCGCTCACAGTGATGTGCAGATCCCCATCAACCAATTCCATGGTGACCGTCGCTTGGTCGGTGCCGGCATATTTCGAGGAGTTGATCAGGAGCTCGCGCACGGATTGAAACAATAAGATGACTTGGTCTTCCGGTAGTTGGATCTCCTTCCCGTTCGGGACCGTCACCGTCACCGTTTGTTCATACTTCTTCATGTACGCCCCGAGCCATGTGAGCCCGGCAGCAAGGCCATGGCGGCGCAAGACCGGCGGGCTGAGTTCCGTGACGAGTGTGCGGCTATAGGTCAATGCCTCCGATAAGATGTCATCCACGCGGTTGAGCGCGGTTTCGCATCCGGGACGTCCTCCAACGGACTTCTTGCCTTGTCCGATGGTCAGCTTGCCGAGCACCAGCAGTTGTTGCAGGTGATCGTGCAGTTCGGCGGCGAGCCGTTTACGTTCGCGCTGCTCGGCCAAACTCAACTCGCTGGCGAGCGCCCGCAGGCGTCCCTGTGATTGCATCAGTTCCGCGGTCTTCTCGTTCACCGCCTTTTCCAGTTCAACGGCCCAGCGCTGCAGATGTTCTTTCGATTGACGCAATTCTTGCTCGGTCTTGCGCCGGTCAGTGATGTCTGTGACCAAGGCCACAAAGAACTTAGGTCGCCCTTCATGGTCGCGCAGGAGCGAGACAAACTTGCGGACCCAGACCGGATCGCCGTTCTTATGCACGTACCGGTTCTCGATTTCGAAATACGGCAGTTCCTCGGTGAGGAGACGCTTGATCTCCGCCTGATTGGCGTCACGATCTTCAGAATGCACGACCTGGGAGAAATCGAGATTCCGAAGTTCGTCATCCGTATAACCCAGCATCGCGCAGTAGGCCGGATTGCACTGCGTAAAGCTGCCATAGAGATGAGCAATGGCGATCCCGGTCCCGGCGTGCTCGAACACGCTGCGGAACCGCATTTCGCTCTCACGCAGCTCGGTTTCTGCCTGTTTGCGATCGGTGATGTCGAAATTCACTCCGACCATGCGAATCGATCGGCCGGCTGCGTCGCGCCGCGTCGTCGCGTTCGCATGAATCCAGCGAACCGTTCCATCGGGTCGAACAATGCGGTGCTCATACTTGTAGGAGATTTCTGGATTCTCCAATGAAAGGTGAACGATTCGTTCGGCTTCATCTCTATCGTCCGGGTGAATCTGTCGTCGCCAGTGCTCGTAGGTTCCTCCGAATCCACCGACAGGAAGACCCCACATTCGTTCCATCTCCGGCGACCAGACGATCGTGTGGGCCTGCAATGTCCCAATCAAAGGACCCGATATTCGCGGCTGATTGCGCCAGCCGCAGCCGTTCCTCACCCTCCTGCAGCTTCCCTTCGGCCCGCTTGCGTTCCGTGATGTCGTTGCCGACAGTGACCAGGCAGAGCGTTCCGTTGAGCTCCGCCAAGTCGGAAGACACGAGAATATGGCGTACGTCGCCCATCTTGGTCTTGAAGCTCGACTCCAGATTGCGGACCGGCCGACCGACTTGCAAACGTTCGACGAGCCGAGCCCGATCTTCCTGATTCGGCCAGATACCCAGCACGAACGTGGTGTTTCCAATCACTTCCTCTCGTCGAAAACCGAAGAGTTGCAAGCAGGCGTCGTTCACTTCCAGACAACGACCCGTCGCCGCCTCCGTAATGCCGATCGGGTGAGGGCTCGTACGAAAGGCTTTTGCAAATCGTTCTTCGCTTTCACGCAGCGCCTCCTGTGTCCGCTTGCGTTCGGTCATATCTTGTATGATGCCGGCCATACGGACGGGTTTTCCGACCTCATCATAGTAGAACCGCCCTGTGCCGCTGATCCACCGCACGCTGCCATCGGGATGCATGAATCGATATTCGTCGGCATACGGTATTGTCGCGCGTGCCATACTACTGTTCAACTTCTGCCACACTCGCGCGCGGTCATCCGGATGCAGAATATCCGTGAAGGATTGGATGTGATCGTTGTCCCGCCCATGTAGTGGGGCGGCCGACCACTCATGGGTGCCGAACCATTGAACCTCCCCACTGACGATGTCCCATTCCCACGCACCGTAATCGGTGAGGCTTTCCACTAGGTGGCGCGGGGGCTTTAATGAAGATGGATTCGACCCCGCGTGCGGGAAGATTGTCCATAACAAGCTCCAGTTGAATACGACCCTTTGCCGGGCCGTCCGCTTTGGAGCCAGCAAACAGATCAGAAGTAGTTCGGTGTACGAATGTGGAGAATATCATACGCTTTCGCCCTAAACGGTACAACCGTCCATTACCTAAGCGAATGTTCTCCTTAGGGTGCCGCCTCTGGATACTCCTAGGTGTGATATGATGCATTCCTGGTATGATGCCAAAACGACATCATTCATCAAAGGAGGACGTATGAAATCACTTATGAAATCACTATTGGGTTCAGGGGTTGCGCTGGTTGCTTCTTGAGCGTTGCCACGATCGGCAACGCCGGTGAAACAAAGGCCGAAATGGAAAAGGCGAAAGGACAAATTAAGGGCGAGATGGAAGAAGCCAAGGGCGAGATCAAAGCGTTGAAAGAAGAAGCGAAGGGTAACGATACAAAATATTATTGCTGTTACCACTCTTGTAATCCTTTTTCATTTCTTGTTTAATAACTTTACTTTACAAGCCCTGTTCTATTTTTTTATCCAACATTATGATAATGAAGAAAATTTCGATTGCTATTGTACTATGCTTTAGTTTATTTAAAGCAAGTGCCGACGAAGGAATGTGGCTGCCTATGCTCCTCGGCCAGCAGGTATATGATGATATGGTAAAACATGGACTCAAGCTTACCAAAGAGCAGCTTTACAGCATAAATAAACCTTCTATAAAAGATGCCATTGTTATTTTGGTACCGGATGCACTGGTGAAATTGTAAGTAACCAGGGATTGATTTTCACAAACCATCACTGCGGCTACGGTGTCATTGCAGGTTCAAGTACCGTTGAGCATAATTATCTTAAAGATGGATTTTATGCTTACTCCAAAGACCAGGAAATAAAATCTGACCTCACGGTAACTTTTCTTGAAAGAATTGTGGATGTAACGGACCAGGTAGAAAGTGGTTTAAAAGGTTTGGATTATGCGGAAAGAGCTAAAAAAACTGCTGATGTTTATAAACAGATAACTGATAAGGTTGCTGATTCTGTTAATTCAATTTCCGGAAAAATTTATAGCATGTTTAAAGGCAACCAATACATCATGTATGTGTATAAAATTTATAAAGATATCCGGCTTGTTGGCGTGCCGCCGGAAAGCATTGGCAAATTTGGTGGCGATACAGATAACTGGGAATGGCCCCGCCATACATGCGATTATTCAATCTTCAGAGTATATACTACAAAGGATGGCAAGCCTGCAACATATAGTGCTGACAACGTTCCCATGAAGCCAAAATGGTTTCTTCCTGTTTCATTAAAAGGATATAAAGACGGAGATTATTCTATGATCTACGGCTATCCCGGGGGCACTAACCGTTATGAAACTTCTTTCGGCATAAAATTGAAAAACGAAATTGAGAATCCCTCGCTTGTGCATCTTCGTGATGTGCGGCTGAAAGATATGCATGAAGAAATGATAAAAGATCCTGCAGTTAAATTAAAGCTTGCAGAAAATTATGCGACTGTTGCCAACTATTGGAAATTTTATGATGGCGAAACAAAGCACCTTGAAAAATATCATGTGTATGAAGCAAAGCAAAATGCTGAATCGAAATTTGGTGAATGGGCAAAAAATAAACCTGAATATCAAAATGTATTGAGCGATTATGCAAAGAATTATGACGCATGGACGCCATATGCAAAGGAGCGGGTATACCTATATGAAGGAATCTTGGGTTCGCCCCTTATTGCCTATGCTTCCTCCCTAATATCTGTAGAGAGGGCGCTAACCCAACAAGGAAAAACACAGGCTGATGTAAAAAACGCTTTAGCTGTTCGTCGGCCGCCTGCCGGTGGTCGGCAACGCCTCGATGAGCTGGACGAGGGCGCGCTGATCTCGATCCTGACCGAGCCCAAGAACGCGCTCACCAAGCAGTACCGGCGGCTGTTCGAGATGGAAGGCGCCGAGCTCGAGTTCCGCGATGAAGCATTGCGGGCGGTGGCGCACCGCGCGATGCAGCGCAAGACCGGCGCGCGCGGCCTGCGGACGATTCTCGAGACCGTGCTGCTGGACACAATGTACGAATTGCCGTCCATGCGGAACGTGTCGAAGGTTGTCGTCGACGAGACCGTCATTGAGGGGCAGACCAAGCCATACGTGGTGTACGGCGCAGACGATGGCAGGCTAGCCAGCGTTGACGAGCCGCGCCGTGCTTCCGGTACGAATCATCACTGATCGTCGCCTTTTCGCTGTCACGGGCTTCAGCGGCACTGTTGGAAACACCGTGCCGCAACCCTATTTCCCGTTATTATCTATCTTCGTGAGAAGCCTGCGGCCTTGCGCCGCCGGCACCTGCTCGCACCGGGTGCTGTGTCCCACAGGTTATCGAGGGCTTGAACGTGTCCGAATCGACCACTACTCCTCCAACGTCGACCGGTATTGAAAACGTGCCGGTACTGCCGCTGCGCGACGTCGTCGTTTATCCGCACATGGTCATCCCGCTTTTCGTCGGCCGTGAGAAGTCGATCCAGGCGCTCGATGTAGCCATGCGCACCGACAAGCGAATCATGCTCGTGGCGCAGAAGCAGGCCGATGTTGATGATCCCAAAGCGGACGACCTGTACCGAATCGGTACCGTCGCAACCATTCTTCAACTTCTGAAACTGCCCGACGGCACCGTCAAGGTCCTCGTCGAGGGTGTTGATCGCGCGCGCATCGAAAAGCTGCACGCCGGCGAGCATTACTCTTCCGACGTCACGTTGCTGCCCGACCAGGAAGCCTACGACGAGCGCG
>CAWKJK010000028.1:0-54460 GCA_963849655.1 uncultured Nitrospiraceae bacterium | reverse complement strand
GCTTCTCTCCGTTGCCAGGGACGACCAGGGGAACGATCGGGAGATGCGACTGCATGGCCTTAGCGACGGCGCCGGTCAAAGCCTGTGACCGCTCGTTACCGATGACGGCGAGAAAATTTCCGGTCGTAGGAACGGCGATGGGCACACCGGGAGGAATCTTTTGCGAACCCACTTGATGATTCGCATAGCCGACACATTCCAACACGATCGCGCCGTGGATGGTTTCACGATTCTTTCTGAGAAGCGCTGTGTAGGCAGAGCTGCCGAGCAAGTTGTCTTCTTCTAAATTAAAGCCGATGAAACGGATTGGTCTGGCCAATGTCATGGCTCGGACTTGTTGGGCAACTGCGAGCATTACTGCGAGGGCGCTGGCGTTGTCATCGGCGCCGGGCGACCCCTGCACTGTATCGAAGTGTGCGGCGAGGACGATCGGCGGTGCGGATTGAGATGGTTGAACGGCAGGACGCGCCGTTCCGATGACATTATGGTACGTGCCGCCCAAGGCCTGGAAGTGGTGTTTTGTGACGATCAGACCTGCTTCAGAGAACTGTCGGTGTAGATAGGCTTCTGCTTCCTGGAGGCGAAGCGGAGAAGAGAGGGGATGGCGCTCGCCGACGAGGCGATGCAGGTCGTCTTTAAGGTGGTGGCGATCAGCGGGCACGAGGTTGGTCCGTCCCAGGGGAAATTAGTTCACGATCTCGGTCCCAATGCCCTTGTGCGTGAAGATTTCAAGAAGAAGGGCGTGGGGAATGCGCCCGTCGATAATGTGGGCTTTGCCGACCCCTTCGGCCAATGCGTCCAAACAGGCATGGACTTTCGGGATCATGCCCTCCGTGATCGTCCCTTTCTTCATCATGCGCTGCACGTCTTTGCGCGACACGGTGGACAGGTGGCGCCCGTTGGCGTCGCGAATGCCTTTGATATCGGTCATCATGAGGAGCTTCTCCGCGCGCAGAGCCCCCGCCACGGCTCCGGCGACAAGATCGGCATTGATGTTGTACGTGTTCCCTTCGCGATCCGTTCCGATGGGCGCGATCACCGGGATGTAATGATCATCCTGCAGATTACGCAGCAGGCCGGGCTCGACTTTTTCGATGTCACCCACTAATCCAAAGTCGCCGTCACCATCTTCTCCGTCCAACTCGCGATCGAGGCTTTCCGCCCAAGCCTTGGCCGTCAACGGCTTGCTGAGAATCAATCCTCCGTCCTTCCCGCTCAAACCGACCGCGCTGCCGCCATGTCGGTTGATGAGGTCGGTAATCTCCATGTTGATCTTTCCTGCCAGGACCATTTCCACAATTTCCATCGTGGCTTCGTCGGTGATCCGAACACCATGGCGGAACTTCGCCTCGATGCCGAGCCGGTCGAGCATCTTGTCGATTTGGGGTCCGCCGCCGTGGATGATGACCGGGTTGATGCCGACATACTTCAGCAAGACGACGTTCTGCGCAAACCGTTCCTTGAGGGACGAGTCCGTCATCGCATGGCCGCCGTATTTGACGACCACGGTCTTCCCCCGAAATGTGCGCATGTACGGAAGGGCTTCGATGAGGACGTTGGCCTTCTTGATCAGTTTGTTCATGCGGTGCTCCCGCTGCGAGAAAGGCGCGATGGGCGTGATTCCGAGAAACGCAACCGCGTCTCGCCTGTCGCCTTGACCTGCCTAGAGAATATACCGGCTCAGGTCCTGGTCCTTCACGATGTCTTTCAGTCGGTCCCGGACATAAGCGGCGGTGATGCTAATCCGTTTGTCGGGCCAGCGGGGTCCCTCGAAAGAAATGTCCTCAAGCAACCGCTCCATGATGGTGAAGAGCCGACGCGCCCCGATGTTCTCGGTCCGTTCATTCACCTGCACCGCCACCTCGGCGATCTCCTCGAGACCGTCTTTGGTGAACTCAATGGCGAGGCCTTCCGTGGCCAGCAAGGCCTGATACTGCCGGACCAACGCCCCTTTCGGTTCTGTGAGAATGCGGACGAAATCGTCCTTTGATAACGGGCTGAGCTCGACGCGGATCGGAAATCGCCCTTGGAGTTCCGGAATCAGATCGGACGGCTTCGCCACATGAAAGGCGCCGGCGGCGATGAAGAGGATGTGATCCGTCACGACCGGGCCATGTTTGGTAGTGACGGTGCAGCCTTCCACGATGGGGAGGAGGTCGCGCTGTACACCTTCTCGCGACACATCGGGTCCCATGGTGCGTTCACGGCCGGCGATCTTGTCGATCTCATCAAGGAACACAATCCCGGTCTGTTCCACCTTGGTGATGGCTTCCCGTGTCGCATCCTCGATATCGATCAATTTCTGGGCTTCTTCCTGCGTCAAGTGCTTGAGCGCCTCCGGCACTTTCATCAGTCGCTTCTTTTTCTTGCCTTGGAACATGCCGCCCAGCATGTCGCGGAGATTGCTTTCGAGATCGTCAAGGCCACCCACGTTGGAAATCACACCGATGGGGAGACCTCGTTCCTTCACCTCCATCTCGACCGTTCGTTCGTCCAGCTTCCCTTCCCGCAACTGGAGGCGCAGTTTCGATCTTGTCGTTTCGTGGGAGTCCTGAGGGGCTTGAGCAGCCGTCTCGCTCGTGCTGTCCGCAAAGCCAGGTCGAGGGGGAGGCGGCGGCAAGAGCAGAGTCGAGCAATCGTTCCTCGCCTTGTTGTTCCGCCTTTTGCTGAACGGACGCCAGCCGTTGTGTCTTGACCATATTGATGGCCAGTTCGGTCAAGTCGCGAATGATCGATTCCACATCACGTCCGACGTAGCCGACCTCGGTGAACTTCGACGCCTCGACCTTGATGAACGGGGCTTCGGCCAGCTTGGCGAGCCGTCGGGCGATCTCCGTTTTGCCCACACCGGTCGGTCCGATCATGATGATGTTCTTCGGCATGACCTCATCGCGGAGGTCTGGGCGACAACTGCTGGCGCCGCCAGCGGTTGCGAAGAGCGATGGCGACCATCCGCTTGGCATCCTTTTGCCCGATGACGTAGCGATTCAGTTCCTCAACGATCTGACGCGGTGTGAGACTATTGAGATTCAGTGGTTCGGCATCGCTCGTGGGAGGCTTCATAGTCGTGAGTTATCCTTGAAGTTCTTCAACAATAATCTGTTGGTTGGTATAGATGTCAATAGAACCTGCGATGGTCATGGCTTCGGTGACGATCACCGGTGCCTGGAGTTGAGAATGGCGTAAGAGTCCACGGGCAGCCGCCAGGGCATAGGGTCCGCCCGACCCGATGGCCAAAATGCCGTCTTCCGGTTCCACGACATCGCCGGTCCCTGAAATGACGAACGACTGTTCACGACCGGCGACGGCAAGCAACGCCTCCAAGCGTCGAAGCACACGGTCGGTTCGCCAATCTTTCGCGAGCTCAACCGCCGCCCTGGTGAGGTTGCCTCGATATTCCTCCAACTTGCTCTCGAATTTCTCGAACAGCGTGAAGGCATCCGCGGTGGCCCCGGCAAACCCGGCCAGCACCTGGTCGTGATGCAAGCGTCGCAGTTTCTTGGCATTGTGTTTCATCACCGTGGTTCCCACGGTCACTTGACCGTCGCAACCCATGGCAACCCGTCCGTCGCGCCGGACGCAAAGGATGGTGGTCGATCGAATGGTCATGACGATTTCCGGTCCTTTCCTGACAAAGGGCTTGCCGCCGCTCGTGCTCGAGGGTGGGCGCTATCGTACACCGCAAGGAGTTGATCCATTGCCAGATGCGTATACTTCTGCGTCGTGCTCAGCGAGGCATGACCGAGCATTTCCTGTATCGACCGGAGGTCTGCGCCCTCGTCGAGGAGATGAGTCGCATACGAATGTCGCAAGGCATGGGGACTGACTGCTCCACCCGAGAGACGTCTGGAGTATCGAGTGACCATTCGAGCGACGCTCCTCGTGGTGATCCGTTTCCACGATGATTCAAAAACATCGGAGACGACAGATGACCGCTGCGAACCGACGGTTTCAACGACTTGCGATACTGCCGGATCGTGAGAAGCGCCAGATCCCCGATCGGAACCAACCGTTCCTTGCGGCCCTTTCCTCTCAAATACACGACTCCATCCGTCTCGTTCAGGTCATCGAGATTGATTCCCACGACCTCACTCACACGAGCCCCGGTCGAGTACATTGTTTCCAGCAGGGCACGATCGCGCAAGGAAAGGGTCGATTGCCCTGTCGGAAACTCCATGAGAGCCGCCGCGTCGTCCTTTGTCAACACTCGCGGGAGCGACTTTGGGAGCTTGGGACTTCTCAGGTTCTCAGTGGGGTTCTTATGAAGCCGGCCCTCATGAAGAAGAAACCGAAAAAAACTTCGCAGGCAAGCCAGTTTTCTGGCTAAAGATGAAGCTTTCTCGCCTTGTTGATCCAATCCGTGTAGGTAGGCGCGAATATCGTCGCCGGTGACCGTATCGACGCGGATCGGTACGGCGTTTTCCTTGGTTCGTTGAAGGAACCTCGTCAGCTGATGAAGATCGGATCGATAATTGCGAATCGTCTCGCGTGAGGCGTTGCGTTCGACCTGGAGGTGCATTACGAAAGCCCTGATTGCGTCTTCCATGAGTCAAAATCCTCAAGGGCTCGCTGGCTCAATGCGCGACGCTTCTTCTCTTTGTCTTTGGGAGGGTGCGACAAAGGAGGGAACAGGCCGAAATTGGTGTTCATCGGCTGGAAATGGCGAGGATCCGACGAGGTGATATGAGAAACCAGGCAGCCGTGCGCGGTCGTGGACGGCGGCGTGATCGGCGGTTGTCCGGCCAAGGCGCGCGCGGCATTGATGCCGGCCAAGCCACCCATGGCAGCCGACTCGGTATAGCCTTCGACGCCGACGAGCTGCCCGGCGAAAAGCAGTGTGCTGCGGGCTTTGAATTGCAATGTATTCAGAAGGAGCTGAGGCGAATTGATGAATGTGTTGCGATGGAGGCTCCCATACCGGAGGAACTCGGCTTGTTCGAGTCCTGGGATCATGCGAAACACGCGCTTCTGCTCCGGATAGGTCAGTTTAGTCTGAAAGCCGACCAAGTTGTAACACGTGCGATGGACATTTTCCGTTCGCAACTGGACGACAGCGGCAGGTTCGATTCCGGTCCGGGGGTCTTTCAATCCCACCGGCTTGAGAGGACCGAACTGCATCGTCTGGCGGCCACGTTCTGCCAGCACTTCAATCGGCACGCAGGCCTCAAAATAGGGTGTCTTTTCAAACTCCTTTGGCTGGACTTTTTCTGCAGCCATCAGGGCATCGTAAAAGGCATTGTACTGCGTATCGGTCATGGGACAATTCAAATAATCATCTCCGCCTTTATCGTAGCGCGAGGCGCGAAAGACTATGTTCATGTCGATCGAGTCGGCGTCGACAATCGGTGAGATGGCGTCGTAAAAATATAAATGCTGCGATTGCGTCACCGCGCGGATGGCCTGAGAGAGTGTATCGGAGGTCAATGGACCTGTTGCTATAATGCAGAGGCAATCAGTGGGGATGTCCGCGATTTCTTCATGAAGAATCCTGATGCAAGGATGTCCTTGTAAGGCTTGGGTGATGTGTAATGAAAACAGATCACGGTCCACAGCCAGAGCCGATCCGGCGGGAACCCTGGCCTGCTCGGCTGCGGCGATGACGAGCGAGTTCAAGCGCCGCATTTCTTCCTTTAAAATGCCTGGCGCATTCAGAGGATCGGCGGAGCCAAGCGAGTTTGAGCAGACGAGTTCGGCCAAGTTTCCGGTCTTGTGCGCCTTTGTCATTTCTTTTGGGCGCATCTCGTAGAGCGTGACTTTGGCTCCACGATTGGCCGCTTGCCAAGCGGCTTCTGACCCAGCCAGACCTCCCCCCACGATGACGATGTCATCCCTCATGATAGACATTCCTTGCAGTGAAAGGCGCTCATTCTAAAAACTGCCTTTCGGTGAAGTCAAGGAGAGAGACAACATTGAACCATGCCGAAATCCCGTGCTAGACTCTCGCTCGGTCGGGCGATTAGCTCAGTGGTAGAGCGCTTCCTTCACACGGAAGAGGCCACAGGTTCGATACCTGTATCGCCCACCATGCTCAACTTGGAATCTCTTTCTTCCGACCGGGATCATGGTTTTCCCCCAAAAAGTCGAATCTTTGGACAGAACTCATGATGTCGGCTACACTTTTGATTGGTTTGTGAAGGGAACTCAGTTTGTGAGCAAGGATAGGAACTGAACCAAGCGAGGTACTACTATGGATGTCATGCGGAATGTTATCGGCATCGTGATGCTGACGATGGTCGCTGCAGGCTGTAGCACGACGTACCAACAAGGCACAGGTATCGATGCCAAGGAATACACGCCTCCGACTAGTATCTACAACATTCTGGACAGCACTGCATTGGTCTACTCGGACCCCACTGCTGGTTCGGCTGTCAATGATCACCCGCTTCGCTGGGTCGGGTTTGTTGCAAACCCGATCGGCCATGCTTTCGACTATGCGATCAATCGTCCGCTGTATACCCTAGGAAGCGGATTCGCCTATCTCTCCGGCTATACAGCTGAAGATAATATGGTGAACGCCCAACGCCGGTAGTCCTGGTCATCGTCCTTGGGTGGAATCTAAGGCCCGCTCTTCTTCGAGAGCGGGCCTTTTAATTTCCTCTTCGCGAAGACTCCCTCAAATCGTGTATTGTTGGCAGTATGTAGTGCGGGGCTTCTCGATGAATTCTCTCCGGGACATGTCTTTTGCCGGCCTCTTTTTTGTGGTTGGGAGCTTCGTGATCGGGTGTGGCGGTTCAGCGGCTCCCGTCAAGCCTCCGCTTCCTCCCTCCGAAACGGATCTTATCCTGCTGGCCTCAACGGCGCTCTGCGAGCGCCAGATCGACTTCATGAGAAAACATCCCGCCGCGACTCACACAGCAAAGGACTGGGGAAGTGGCCACGAGATCACGATTCCGACGAAGAACAGTGCTTCGCAGGGCGAAGAATCCTATTTTTTTGACGAAGATGGTGTCCTGGTCGGTGCGCTCTTCACGTTCCCTAAAGGGTTGGACCTTAAACCCTATTCGGTACTCCGCCGCACGCTCTCACAGTTGAAACCGTCAGTGGAGTTCTACCTGAATGTAGCCCAATTAGAAACAAGAACGAACATGGAAAGCAGCGCTCTTCTGGAAACTGGTGACGAGAAAAGCACGACCCAATATCTTGTTATCGGTCTCGGAGAACAACCAATCCTGCTTCAGGCCTCGTTCACTATTGATCCCTATGTGAGGCTCTTCTCTCCGTACCGGCGAGAGTTCCTTGATCGGCTTCGCAATCCGGCAAGTGGCGAGAGTGGACAAAAAATGGAGAGTCAGGGAGCCGAGGATAAAGAACCGTTCTCGTCTTTGCAGCAATTCGCTCGTGGCCAAGCTGCCCAGCTCGCATACTGCGGTGAGAAGAACTATGATATCGCGGCCGACGCGTACCAAAAGGCGATTGCCAGTGGATTTACGAATAAGGTGTGGCTTGCCGAGGCCCATCATAAATTGGGACTCGCCTGGGAGGCTAAGGGTCGGTTCGACAAGGCAAAAACAGAGATGATGCGGTCGCTTTCCCTCAGGCCTAATATTCCGGAGGTCTTAAACAATCTCGGCACTGTCCAGGTAAAATTAGGGGATAAAGCGGCTGGTTTGAGTTTGTTTGAGAAGGCGGTGACTCTGCGTCCCAACTATGCCCTGGCCCGGTTCAATCTGGCAGAAGCGTGTGAGGACAAGAACCCTAAACGCGCCATCTCCGAGTACGAAACCTACCTAGCTCTTGTAGAAGGAGTAACCGAAGAGGAAACACGCATCGCACAGGCCAAGGAACGGGTCAAGGCATTGAAGCAATAGGGTCCCCTACCGGAATTTATTGATTCGTGTGAAAAGCAATTCAGCCTCGAGCTTGCTCTTCCTGTTCTTGAAGGGTTTTGCACTCGATACAGAGAGTGGTTACCGGGCGAGCTTTAAGCCGTTTGTAAGGAATGTCTCCACCGCAGCGTTCACAAATTCCGTATGTGGCGGCGTCCATACGTTCCAGGGCTTCGCCGATCTTCTTGAGTAGTTTCCGTTCGCGGTCCCGAATTCGCATGGAAAAATTCTGGTCGACCTCGGCGGATGCTTGGTCGCTGACGTCGGGAAATGCCGCGAGACCGTCTCGATGTGTCAGGACTTCACCCACTTCATTCAAAATGGCTGCGCGTTGACGTTCGAGGTCACGGCGGATGTCGGGATACTTGGTGTTCTTGAGAGCCAGCTTTCGGCTTGTTCACGGAACGCCTGGCGCGACACCGGGCTCTGCGATTTTGTCGAGCGAGTGCGTCTAGCGGTACGGCGTGTCTTCATAGCTCGGATTCTGCGTGTGGGAAAAACAAAGAACTATACCAATCTACATGAGAGGGGTCAACGAGAGTTGGAACTCTGTGCAAGCTATAGATCACGCCGGCCCTCGATCGATTTCAGCAACGTTACTTCATCCGCGTACTCAATGTCCATGCCCACGGGAATCCCATAAGCAATTCGGGAAACGCGTACGCCGAAGGGCTTGAGCAACCGGGTCAGGTAAATCGCTGTGGCTTCTCCTTCAATGGTAGGGTTCGTCGCGAGAATGATTTCTTCTACTCCTCCAAGTTTCACACGCTCAACAAGTTCGTCGGCTTTGATATCTCCCGGACCTACACCGTCGAGTGGGGAGAGCGCTCCCAACAAGACGTGATAGAGTCCGCGGTAGGCACCCGCCCGTTCAACGGCATACAGCGTACTCGGTTCTTCAACGACGAAAATCTTGGTCCGATCGCGTTTCGGGTCGAGACAAAACTCGCACAAGTCCGCTTCGGCGATATTGCGACATTGTCTGCAAAACGCCAAGCCATCTTTCACCGCACGAATGGCATCCGCCAGGCGCAAAGCATCCTCTCGCTCTGCCTTCATGAGATGAAAGGCCAACCGCTGGGCGCTTTTGTGACCGATTCCGGGGAGACGGACCAGTTCCTTGATCAATCTCGCCAACAGGCCCTGCTGATCGACGGCCATCGTTAAAACAAGCCCGGAAGTTTCATTCCGCCGGTCAGCGCTTTCATTTCGCCTTCCATCAATTCCTTGGCTTTGCGGAGCGCTTCGTTCGTCGCAGCTACGACAAGATCTTGGAGCATATCGACATCGCCGCTCTTGACGATCTCTGGGTCGATCGCCACGCTGACGATCTGCATCGCTCCGTTCGCCGTGACGGTGACGATCCCGCCGCCTGCCGTCCCGCTGGAGGTTTTTGACGCCGCTTGCTCCTGAATCTTGGCCATTTGTTCTTGCATGGCCTGAGCTTGCTTGAGTATGTTATTCATGTTGCCGAAAGGATTTTTCATTCGCCTGCCTCCTGCTGGGTTATAGTACGAACCTCGGCCAGTTCCACTCCGAATATCTCCAATGCCTGCTTCACTGTCGGGTTCGCTTTCGCGCGTTCGAACAATACCAGCCGTTGTTCTTGTTCCTTGGCCGCTCGTACTTGGGCCATGGTCGGCCCCGGTGGATGGGTCTCAGTCAGCTCGATGATGCGGACACGTAGGGGATATCCCAACTGACGTTCGCACAATTTTGATAACACCAGAAGATTCTCTTCCTTCTCCAATCTCGCTCTGGCTACGGTTGCCTGCTTGGCAAACCCGATGGTGACGAAGCCACCCTCGACCCCAACAAGCCTGCCGGCTTCGAGGAACGGCGCAATATTGGGAAATGAAGCTGCAATCTCTTCTTGGACCAATTCCCAGTGCAACGTCGGTTGTGGATCGACGGCTAGAGGAGGCACGGCGGCTGGGGTGGCTGTCGCCACATCGACCAGTGGATTATGAGATGGTCTAGGTGAGATCGATGGCCCATCATCCGTTTGCCCCCTGGACGTGGGAGTAGGTTTAGGGATGGGCTTTGACGCAACGGGTACGCCCTGGCGCAAAGCCGGAGGAGTTGATGGCCCACTCTTGCGTCCTTCCGGCTCGGCTGGAGGTTTCTGGCTGGAAGACGACGCTATCTGTACCGAGCGGGACTCCGAACCCTCTCGTTGGCGCAACAACCGTGTGGCTCGAACAGCCGCGGTCTCCATCACAAAACGAGGGTGGCTGCTGAATCGTAAAGAATCTTCCGCTTGGATGAAGATTGCCAGCAGTTCCTGAAACTGTTCCGGAGTCAGCGTCTTGGCATTCATCGAGAGCTGGTTCAGATCGTCTTCCGAGGTTTCAATCAAGCTACGCAACTCGACTGTATCGGGAACGACTGCCGCCACGAGCAGATTGCGGATGTGTTCCGCTACTTCCGCACAGAACGCCCGCAAGTCATGTCCCCGGTCCAACAGATTGGCCAGGCTGGCAAGGGCAGCAGGGCTGTCTTGGGCGATAATCGCTCTAATGAGTTCCTGTACCAATTCTTGAGGTACTGCTCCCAACAGCAGTTCGAGATCCGTATGGCTGATGGCCTTGCCGCCATAGGCAACGGCCTGATCAAGCAAACTCAGGGCATCGCGCATACTCCCTTCACTGGCGCGAGCCAGAGCCACGAAACTCCGTTCCTCAAGCGTCAACCGATCTTGCGCTGCCACGTGCCGAAGTCGCTCAATGATTTCTGTTCTGGCGATGCGACGAAAGTTGTAATGCTGGCATCGCGAAAGAATCGTCGCGGGGATTTTGTGAATCTCTGTGGTCGCAAAGATGAAAACCACATGTGCCGGTGGTTCTTCGAGTGTCTTCAACAGGGCATTAAACGCTGAATTTGATAGCATGTGGACTTCATCGATAATGTAGACTCGAAACTGACCACGAAACGGCGTGTATTTAACGTTCTCGCGGATCTCTCGCACATCGTCCACGCTGGTGTTGGACGCACCATCAATTTCGATGACATCGACCGAGTTCCCTAGCGCAATCTCGCGGCAGCTCCCGCAGGTGTCGCAGGGACGACTTGTCGGTCCCCGTTCACAATTGAGTGCCTTCGCGAGGATTCGTGCGACGGTCGTTTTCCCCACGCCTCGTGTACCGGAAAATAGATACGCATGCGCGATCCGCTTCGTCGAGACCGCATTCATTAACGTTTGGACGACATGGGGCTGACCGATCACATCGTCAAACGTACCGGGCCGATATTTACGCGCAGAGACTTGATAGTCCATAAAGAGACCGTCAGGAGTAAATGAGACGTAAGGGGTGTAAAGCAAGACGATACGAAACCGAAGATGTTGCCGCTTTACGCCTCACGTTTCACATCTCAAGTCCAGAGTGGGGCCAGGTGATCCTGCGGCACACAGAACTGGCTGCTTACCGTTGCTTCCTTCCGGATCTGGCGGGGTTCACAGGGTTCTATTGCACAGGGCCCAGCCCCTATTCTCGATCTAGATCCTCCAATACCCATACTTCAGATGTCTTATCCGCCCGCAGAAATTACGATACAGCGATAACGAGCGGGCGGTACACACGAAGTGCGGTATGGCGGAGAGGGTGGGATTCGAACCCACGGTCCCGTTGCCGAGACGCATGCTTTCCAAGCATGTCGATTCGTCCACTCTCGCACCTCTCCGCATCGAGAAGTGCAAAGGGATAGCATCTTAGCATGCGTGTTCATGACCGGCAAGGTGAGGACCCTCGGTCTGTAGATAGCCCATCATCTGTCCGCTTTTTGTAGCACATGATCTGACACGGGCGACAGTCTTACAGGAGATCAGACAGATGCGATTTGAAGAGCTGTATGCACGGCGACAATGCCGCGCACTCACGATGGCGGACGCAGCGGAGATGTTGGGGATTACGGAACGGACGTTTCGTCGCTGGAGTACCCGCTACGAAGCCGAAGGCGCGGCGGGGTTGGAGGATCGGCGGTTCGGGCGGGCCTCAGCCCGTGCAGTCCCAGTGGATAAGGTCGTGCAGATGGTGACCTTGTATGAGACTCGCTACACGGGGTGGACCGTCAAACATTTCCACGAGCGCTGGCAAGCGGACCATGGCGGGACCCGCTCCTACACCTGGACGAAGCAACGGTTGCAGGCCAAAGGCCAGGTTGTCCGTGCGCCCCGGCGCGGAGCGCATCGCAAGAAGCGACCCCGCAAACCGTTGCCGGGGATGATGCTGGGACCGTTGAAGAAATGGAGCGTGAACCATCCCAATAGGCGATTTCCAGGTGCCTACGCCTCGGGAAGGCCGATGGAGAGACCATTTCCCGTTCTGCTTACCCGGCTGTAACGCCTCGGGTGAACCGTCCATGTTGCGCCGAGATCGTTCTTTGTCGTCAAGGGCATGTTCCGCCCCCTCGCTTAGGCACTCACCAGCGAAGGTTACAACACCAGCAACCGCTTGAGGTTGAACGCCATGGCGTGCAAGAAGGCTGCGAATTGATTCTTCGCCACCCCGCGGTAGCGCACGCGCTTCGGCCGTTGCGAAAACACCCGTTCGTATGGAGTTCGCAGATGCGTATACCAGCGGTCGCGATCCCGATTCTTCGTGGTCATGTTGTTCCGTTGGATCGCCGCCAGATGACATCCCCGCTGGGCCGCAGCATAGTGCGCCGGGGCCGTGCCATAGCCTTTATCCGCATACACCGTCCCCTGCCTGGGACAGATATGCCGCAAGTCCTGGGCATCCGGAAGATTCGCGGGGGTCGTGGCCACTTTGTTGATCAAGCCGGATTGCATATCCACACGATATGTTCTTTATAGCCGTACCAATACTTCTTCTTGCCCTTACACCCAATCCGGGCTTGCTTATCCACCGCCACTTTCGGCAGCACCTCATTGTTCAGCTTCTCGATGTGCTGTTGGCGCGCCTTATCGCGTTCTTCCCACAGCGTGGCTTTCGCAATCAGATGCGTGGCATCCACAAAGGTGAAGACTTCACTCATGAGTCCCGCCGCTTTGAGCTGTTCGCGCATCGTGGCAAAGAGGTGGGAGAGGCGCGTCGGCCCAATGCGGGTGCGGACACGAGTGAACAGGCTGTAGTCGGGCGTGGGTTCCGACAAGGTGAACCCGCAAAACCATTTGGCGGCCAGATTTTCCTCCAGATACCCGTGCCAGGTCCCGATCCGAGAGATCTTCCATGACTTGGAGCAGCAGACAGCGAAACAACCGCTCGACTCCATAGCCATGGGATCACGCTCATTTCGGCCTATTCGCCGGAAGCGCGGGGCCGATCAGAACGTGTCTTCCGCACCCTGCAAGATCGGCTGTCCAAAGAATTGGCGCTGGCCGGGATCACCACGATGGCAGCGGCCAACCGGTATCTCGCCGAGCAATTTCTCCCGGCCTATAACCGGCGGTTTGCCGTGCCAGCCGCCGAAGCGGGGACGGTCTTTGTCCCCTGGACTGGCTACAGGTGAGGGCCCTCGGTCGTATGGGTTGACATTACAGGTGTCCAACGGTACAACGCTATACGACATCGCGTGTTTTTGCAGTCTCGGTCACTCTACCATAGTTAGAGTGACAGCTCCGCAGCATCCTTACCAACCATGCGAGAGTGGCGGAACTGGCAGACGCGCGAGACTTAGGATCTCGTGGGCAACCGTGGGGGTTCAAGTCCCCCCTCTCGCACCATCACTTCGATCCCCTTGGCAGGGAGTCCGATCTCGACGATGAAAATGGAAGTGACCGAGTTAGGACCGATGAAACGTGCCTTGAAAATTGAGGTGCCGGCCGACGAGGTGACACAACAATTTTCACGAGCGTATTTGGAACTCAACCGTCAGGTTCAAATTCCAGGGTTTCGACCAGGGAAAGCCCCGTTGGCGATTTTAGAAAAACGCTATGCCAAAACAGTCGAAGAGGATGTGATTCGAAAGCTCGTGCCGGATTTCTATGATCGGGCCATCAAACAGGCCGGGATCAGTCCAGTAGTGGTGGATATTCCTCCTCTGGATCGGGTCAAAATCAAAAAAGACTCCCCATTTACGTTCACGGCGACAGTCGAAATCAAACCTACGATCCAACTTCGCGACTATAAATCTCCCAATCCCATGTCTCTTCAGGTCGACAAGCGCACAGTTGCGGAAGAACAGGTAGACCGAGCCCTGGAGGTATTGCGTGAACAACAGGCTCGGCTGGATGCGGCTCAACCCGGTACGACTTTGGCTGAAGGAGACTATGCCGTCGTCGATCTCGAAGGATTTCTGGACGGGACTCCTCTTGAAGGGACTAAGAAAGAAGGTCAGCTACATAGGGTGGGTTCGAAAGCCGCCTTGCTGGGGATTGAAATCGACACTCATCTGATCGGAAGACAGGAAGAGGATGTTGTCGAGATTCCTCAGATCTATCCGGTGAGCCATCCCGATCAACGAGTTGCAGGAAAGGCGGTGAGGTTTCGCCTAGTCATAAAGGGAGTCAAACAGAAGAAACTCCCCGCCCTTGACGATGAGTTCGCCAAGGACTGCGGACCATACGCGTCCCTCCATGAGTTAAGGGACAAGTTGCGCGACCAAATGGAAAAGGCGCTCAAGAAGGACATTGAGGAGTCCTACAAGGATACCCTTCTCAAACGCCTCATCGACACCCATCATTTCGATCTTCCTGACACACTCGTAGAACGAGAGCTCAGCACGATTGTGCGGCAGAAATTACAAGCGCGACAGCGCGGCAAAGTCACTGATTCCCTTCCCGTGCCGAACGCTGAAGAACAGAAGAGGATTCGAGAAGAGCACCGTGAGGAGGCCAATCGTCGCGTGAAAGCAGGCTTGATTCTTGAGACCATCGCCGAGAAAGAAGGCTTGTCGGTGAGCCAGGATGATCTGAACAATGAAGTGACTCGACTAGCCACAGAGCTCAGGGTACCGATGGCCGATCTCGTGAAAATGATCCAGGCCGGTGGTCAGGACTCCGTTGAGGAATTACGCGCGAGGATCTTGGCCGACAAGGCACTGGATGTTGTCTATCGTCAAGCGGTCATTCAAGGATAAGCGCGGCGATCGTTGCCCACGCCCACGGAATTGTAGCGACCAGAAGTTGTCCAGGAAAGGAATTGAGCCCTATGTTGGTTCCGATCGTAGTCGAGCAAACTAATCGAGGCGAACGAGCCTATGACATCTACTCACGCCTTCTCAAAGATCGCATCATTTTCCTGGGAGCTCCCATCGACGACGTTTTTGCCAATTTGGTGATTGCGCAACTTCTCTTTCTGGAAGCAGAAGATCCAGAAAAAGATATTAATCTCTACGTCAATTCGCCGGGAGGGAGTGTGACGGCTGGATTGGGCATCTACGATACCATGCAATATGTGAAGCCTCCGATCAA
This sequence comes from uncultured Nitrospiraceae bacterium, assembly GCA_963849655.1. Classification (GTDB taxonomy): domain Bacteria; phylum Nitrospirota; class Nitrospiria; order Nitrospirales; family Nitrospiraceae; genus Nitrospira_D. The sequence goes on along the minus strand of CAWKJK010000028.1, from coordinate 39,262 downwards.
CACCATCTGTCTCGGTCAGGCCGCCAGTATGGGAGCGCTCCTATTGACCGCCGGAACAAAAGGCAAGCGGTTTGCATTGCCTAATGCCCGAGTGATGATCCACCAACCGTTGGGTGGATTCCAAGGGCAGGCGACGGAAATAGACATCCATGCTCGAGAGATTCTCAAAATTCGCGAACGCCTCAATGAAATCATGGCCAAGCATACTGGGCAGCCGATCGAGAAGATTGCGCATGACACGGAGCGGGACTATTTCATGTCCGGCGAAGAAGCGAAGCGGTACGGCCTCATTGACGAAGTCATTACACGACCACCCAAATTTATGAAAGCAGTAGAATCCGGTGACGGAGCAAAAGACGGGATTAAAGGTAAGTAACGCAGGAGGGTACATGGCCAAGCAAGAAAAGATGGACCGACACTTGCGATGCTCTTTCTGTGGAAAAAGCCGTGATGAGGTGCGAAAACTGATTGCCGGACCGACGGTGTACATATGTGATGAATGCGTCAACCTTTGTAATGACATCATTGCAGAGGACTGGGAGGAAGCAAAGGAAGAGATTTCGTCCAAACTCAAGAAACCAGCGGAAATCAAACATCACCTCGATCAGTACGTGATCGGGCAGGAGCGGGCTAAACGGATTCTGTCTGTGGCCGTGCACAATCATTACAAGCGCATTTCTTCAAAGGAAAAAGAGGTCGATGATATCGAGCTCCAGAAGGGCAACATTCTTATGGTGGGTCCAACCGGCACGGGGAAGACCCTTTTGGCTCAGACCTTGGCCAAGTATCTTGACGTCCCTTTTACTCTTGCTGATGCCACGACGCTGACAGAAGCCGGTTACGTGGGCGAAGATGTGGAGAATATCATTCTGAAGCTCTTGCAAGCGGCTGACTACGATGTAGAACGAGCTGAGCGCGGGATCGTGTACATCGATGAAATCGATAAGATCAGCCGAAAGAGCGACAGCCCGTCTATTACACGGGACGTATCCGGCGAAGGCGTTCAACAAGCCTTGCTGAAGCTGATCGAGGGCACGGTTGCGAATGTCCCTCCACAGGGAGGAAGAAAGCATCCGCATCAAGAATTTATTCAGGTCAATACCAGCAACATTTTGTTCATCTGTGGTGGAGCATTTGTCGGTCTAGAACAGATCATCGAACAGCGTCTGAATCGAAAAGCTATGGGATTTGGAGCTGAAATTCGGGGAAGAAGCGACATGCGTTTAGGTGACCTGCTGGTTAAGGTTCAGCCCGAAGATTTTTTGAAGTACGGCCTGATACCCGAATTCGTAGGACGGTTACCGGTCGTGGCCACATTAGAAGAGTTGGACGAGCGAGCTTTGATCCGTATCCTTACCGAACCACGCAATGCGTTGACAAAACAGTACGAAAAGCTGTTGTCGTTCGAAAAGGTCAAGCTCCGATTCACGGAAGGAGCGTTGGGGGCGGTAGCACGGAAAGCCTATGCGCAGAAGACTGGTGCCAGAGGCCTTCGGGCAATCCTGGAAGAAGTGATGCTTGACGTTATGTACGATGCCCCCTCTCAGAAACAGATCGTCGAGGTGGTAATTACGGAAGAGGCAATCTTGGGCAAAAACCCGCCAATGCGCATATTTGAACATGAAAAAGACGCTAAGACCGCGTAAAAATTGTCCAAATTCCATAAATAACCAATGGCCCTAGCTAATTACTCGTAGGGGACCGAGTCGATCTCTTCCTGCTGGGTAGCGCTCTCTCTCTTTGTCCAACACCCCCCTCATCTTCCTCGACAATCGGAAACGTCGCGCTATACTTGCCTCGTGCGTGTCTTGGATGGAGGGCTTGTGAAGTACCCTGTTTCATCGAGTCTTCGGCACAATGGCAAAGTCATCGAACTTGACGTGGCACGTGAAATGATCGTCCTGTTAGGCGTCAATGGGGATGTAATCGGTAGCTTGTCCTGGGACTTCGTCATCGATCAAATTCTCGCTTACCGTAAGGTGTCTGTTCAGAAGGAAGTTCGGTTAGAGCCTCGGATTTCGCTTGCGTTCTGTGTGCGTTACAACAGCCCAGATGGGCCGCGATTTGAAAGTCGAGCAGGTGGTATTGGTGGCGGAGGTTTATTTATTGAAAGCCAGTCCCCTCTTCCTGTAGGGACCAGATTGGCTATGGAGTTCTCATTTCTGGAGAAATCCGAGGAATGGATGCCGGCAAAAGGAACCGTAGCATGGATCTGCCCAAAAGCCGATCAATATACCTTCAGTCCTGGAATGGGGGTACGGTTCACGGAGATAGCGGAAGATGTCCGCGATAGAATCCACGAGTTAGTGAAAACAATCCAGAATATGGGTCAAGCAGCCTAGTTTCCGTTCATGACTTAGGCCCACCCCCCAAAAGGGAAAGGGATGGTTTTATGACGTTTCCCGTCGTTTCCACTGCCGGTCATCAAGGGAAATCTCTCGTTGTTGATCCTGGGCGAGAGACGATCAACGTACACGACACCTCGGGCCAGCTTTTAGGCAGCATGTCATGGGGCGCAATTATCGAGCGAGTACTTGTCAGCGGTGAAGATGCCCGATTTGCCCATTGTCGTACGCAGCCCCGTGCGCCGCTGGCCCTGAAGGTCCGATATACGACGCCAGAGGGAAAGCAGTTTGATAGCCTAACCGGGGGAATCGGCGGCGGCGGGCTCTTCATCGAGAGCGGTGCTCCTCTCAGTCCAGGCACCGAGGTGACGGTCGAATTTGCGCTTCCGGATCGACCGTGGGACAAGTTGAAAGCGAAGGCGAAGGTCGCCTGGGTCCGCAACAAGCCGGAGCGATATCTTTTATTTCCAGGCATGGGCATTCAGTTCGTGGAGTTGGATAAGAAGGTACAGGAGCAATTGGTCGGCCTGGTTGAAGCTTTGAATCGAAGTCGAAACCCCTCATGATCAGAATAGGCTCGCTTACCTATAGCAACCACAAGTCGTATGGCAGTGGTGCGAAGCGGGCACACATCGGTCAGAAAGGATTTGAGAGAAATGTGGAGAGCCGTTGATATGAGAATCACGCAGATTTCTGGTGATTCTCTTGCGCCGATGGTAGTGCTTTAGCTGCTTCGATGGATTGCTGGATTTCTTTTTTGGCCGCCTCCATTTCGCCCTGAATCGTACACATTTGAGGATCGACGCTACTGCGAACATCGGTCACGGTTTGCCTGAACGTTCGTACGACCTCTCCGAGACCTTCACCGAGATGCTGCAGGTCATCGGGGGATACTTCAACCACTGATGGTGCCTGCTTAGCTTTGAGTGCAGCTTGTTGTGCTTGCACACGAGCAACCGCATCCTTATTGATGATGGCGGAAGGACGTTTGGTGGTCGCTTTTGCTTGGGAACCAGCCGGCAAAGGTGGATACGGAGCGTGAGCCCTCGGAGGGGAAGCTGCAGCCCGTTCCTCCATCGATAGCACGGGGCTGGAGGCAGATGTTGATGCATGATTTGGGGAAGGAGCCGATGCTTGCGGAGTCTGAGGGCTTGTATTGTACAACAGAGACGCGGTGGTGCCGGGCGTCTGTTCCGGACCAGGGACAGAGGGAGTGTTTGGCCTGGCCGTGGCCGGCGATGTTCCCGCGGTCGGAGGCGGTGTCGCTGCGATGCTCGTTGAAACGTGAATGGCTTCTGGCTGCCCGGTTTGTTGCTGGTCCTGACCTGAAGCAGCTTGAGGCACTTCGTTGACTTCTTTTCTAAACCCTTTCAATGCCTTGCCGACACCCTCGCCTATCTGTGGCAGACGTCCCGCCCCAAAAATGATCAGCATGATAACCAGAATAATAATGAGCTCCGAGAAACCCATTGTGCCGAACATGTACGGCCTCACATGTGATTAGGGAAAGGATTCTTGCCGGATGAATGAATCTAGCCGCCTCTTAGACATGGTGTCAAGAAAGCAGAACTGTTCAGATTATGAAAGGTCAGAGAAGAGATATGATTTCGGTTTGAAGTGGTAAGCCGTGCACGACGGCTTCTCGATCCGACATATAGACGTCAAGCTCGCTCCTAATCCCAAACTCTCCCGGGAGGTAGATTCCCGGCTCGATAGAAAAGCAAGTTCTAGGCATGAGCCGACGACTGTCCTGAGTTTCCAGGTTGTCGATATTGGCTCCATTACCATGGACTTCCTCACCGATCGAGTGGCCCGTCCGATGAATGAAGAAGTCGCCGTAACCCGCTCGCTCGAATCGTATTACGACAGACATCATCGACTTCCCATCCGCAAGGAAATCGGCCTGTAGCCACCTGATGCTGGACAAACGACAGTGCCGCATCGCGTCCGCACCGAACATGTTCGAAGATCATGCGCTGTTTTGCCGGTACTTGCATACCGGTATAGCCTGTCCAGGTGATATCCCCATAGACCGAGCCCGGTGTCGTTTGTTTCGCCCATAAATCGATCAGAACCAAATTGTCTCGCGTGATCAGTGAAGAGTTCGGCTCAGTCGGCCCATAATGTGGATCGGCACTATGGGCATCAACAGCTGCAATCGGAGCACTGGATGTCGTCATGCCCGCATCGCGAATACGTGAGAGAATAAACTGTTGTAGGCCATATTCAGATAATGGACGTTCGTTGGTGAGACAAGATGCTACATGGGCGAAGGCCTCGTCGACAATATTTCTGAGTGCCGTCATGGCGTACCGATGGGATTCCAGTTGCTCATCCGTCCAGACTGCCTCGAATCGTTGGACGAGATCAGCTGATGAGACCACCTCGAGTCCAAAACCTCGAATCAGCTCGACGGTGCCTGCATCAACTCTGGACAGGTACGGGATAGCGTTGAACGGCGAGTACTGCATGGCGATTCGCCGCCGACCTCGCAACAGAGAGGCCAATAGCAGACGTTGCTGTTCCCATGAGACGTACTGCTGGCATTGACCGGGTAACTCATTCAGCGTATGTGGTTCGATCCTGTGAAGGAGTTTGACCGGTTCTCCGGACGTAGGGATCCAATAGTACCAGCGCCGAGTGACATGCTGGGTCGGATCAAGAAGCAAAACCCGATAGGCGAGCGGGTCACTGTCGCGAAAGTCGTAGAAAAGCCATCCATCTACAGTCCCCATGTCTCGGAGTGCCTCTTGGATTGCAATGATCCTCGTTTGGTGAGCCACGTTGCTCATGGTGTTTCCATCTTATCTTCGGGGTACAGGGACGTCAATCAAGCCCTCAAGTCTCCGTATGAATCATGATACAATGACGCCCCATGGTTCCAGAATCAACTAGAGACGTTTCATCTTATCGAGTCACGTTCTTCTTCGGGCCTGACTCGGTTGAGGGACATCCCGATGTGCTGGTCTGTGTGTTCAACGTGAAAAAACGGAGTTGGAAAGCGGGCGTTCAGGTCTCTGTCGAGATGAGCGCCGATCAACTGTTGGTTCTTCGACAAAAAATACGCCTTGCCGATCGACTCGCGAAAAGTTTGACGGCAATCGACCCCCGCGAGGGTCCTCACTATCAAGAACGCATAGAGGATCTCTTCGCACAAGCAGTTTGTTGGTGCAAGCTCGATCTCAGACTGCAGGGGGGTCTGGCCCAAGAAAATCAGCGAATCCGAGCCGATGAATTGACGATCGAATTGGATCAGGAGGCCGGCAATCGCGTAGACTATGTTCTCGCCTACATCTTGGAAGAGTTGGATCTAGCTCCTGATCGTTCAGTGCCATCATCCCGTTAATGTCGAGGTCCATTGGGGGTTGCATTCGGCAGCGAATTTGTTATAACGCATGCCGGGACTAGTGTATGATCGTTCATGCATCCCATCGTTGTCGATTTGAAAAGGAAGGAGGCGCTTCACGTGAGACTCCCAATCATGGTTCTCATCGTTGTCATCACCTACTGTTCCGTACTTGTCGGTCCTGCTTGGAGTCAATCGTCGTCCGCTGATACACAACAAGGGACGGCTGCAGGGGCTGGCATGGGAGCTGCCTCAGCTGCCGCGACGATCTTGTATTTTCCGTTTAAAGCAGCATTTGCCATTGGTGGAGGAATCGTCGGAGGTCTCGCCTATCTTTTTTCGGGATTCAGTGAACCAACGGCAAAAAGTATCTGGATCCCCAGCATGTTCGGGACCTATGTCATTACTCCGGAGCATCTCAACGGCGATCGTCCGGTCCGTTTCCTGGGCGTTGCGGCCGAAAATGCGGAGGCGCCGGTCACACCAGCACCGATGAACGACGCTGCGCATTGAGTATGAAGCCTGTCATCGGCGTGACTCCCAGACTTCAATGCCGGTGACAGGAAAGACATGGGCGGGCCAGAGCCAACCTACTTCTTGCGGGCTCGTTACATTCGAGCTGTTGAAGAACTCGGCGGTATTCCTTTGATCCTTCCTTTAGTAGCGGAACCCTCTTCCCGACGGCGGCTTCTTGACCGTGTCGATGGGCTGCTCATCACCGGCAGCGGACCGGACCTTCCGCCGTGTCTCTATGGAGAGCGGCAGCGCTACAAATTTCCGCTCGTGAGTGAGCGCCGCGCCGACTTTGAATTGGAGTTAGTCCATCAAGCAGGGAGACGGGATCTTCCGCTCCTGGGAATCTGTGGAGGGATGCAGACGGTGAATGTCGCCTGGGGAGGGAGTCTGTATCAGGACATTCCTGCACAAGTTCCAGGTGCGTTGGATCATCGTCAAAAAGCGAAGGCGATCCATGTCGCGCACCAGGTGACGGTGACGCCCAAGAGTCTTCTGAACAAGGTGCTCGGAAGAAGAAAGCTCATGGTGAATAGTTCCCACCATCAATCGGTCAAAACCGTCGCTCCGTCGCTCAAGGCAAGTGCGGTGGCACCCGATGGGATTATAGAAGCGATCGAATCCCCCACGCATCGATTTCTACTCGCTATCCAATGGCACCCCGAATTCTTGTTCGAGCGGCATGCGGTCCATCGTCGACTGTTTGAAGCCCTGTTACACACGGCCCGCCGGACGCGTGCATGATCTCTCTGGACCGTCCCAACCATCACCAACTTGTTTCTGTGGTCCCCTGCGATACTTTGATCTCAGATGGAGCCGCAGCCCATTGACCTCATCACGGCGAATCCCGGCACGTTGGGCTCGAGAGAAACCGTGAGCAGCCGACTTTTCCGGACGAAACCCATCGATCAAATCCTCGCCGATGCCGACCATCCGGAGCATCGTCTCAAGAAAACATTGACGGCGTGGGATCTCACGGCGCTTGGGATCGGCGCGATTATTGGGACCGGCATTTTTGTCCTGATCGGTACCGCCATAGTCGGTGATGTGCACAGGCCGGGAGCGGGACCGGGGATCATCCTCTCCTTCATTCTTTCCGGCGTCACTTGTGCGTTAGCCGCGCTGTGTTATGCCGAATTTTCAGCGATCATCCCGGTCGCGGGGTCAGCGTATACTTTTTCTTACGCCACACTGGGTGAGTTTCTTGCCTGGCTCACGGGGTGGAATCTGATCCTGGAATACGGCGTAGCGTGCGTGGCGGTTGCCATCGGCTGGTCCGGCTATTTTAACAAGTTACTGAAGCTTGCGGGCTTGGAGCTGCCCTATTGGGCGATCAATCCACCGCATTGGGCGGGGGGGCCGGAGGGAAGTATCGCTAATTTTCCGGCTGCGATCATCGTCTTGTTGATCACGGCCCTCCTCGTGATAGGAATCAAAGAAAGTGCGCGCGTGGCTGGTCTGATCGTGCTTCTCAAACTGGGGGTGATTCTCTTCTTCATCGCGGTTGGAGCTCCCGCTGTCAACGCCGATAATTGGATGCCCTTCATGCCCAACGGCTTCGAGGGGGTTCGGGCCGCGGCGGCCATCATCTTTTTTGCTTATATCGGGTTCGATGCTGTCTCAACTGCTGCAGAAGAGGCCCGAAACCCTCAGCGAGATGTTCCGATCGGTATCCTTGGTTCGTTGGCTGTATGTACCGTACTCTATATTTCTGTGGCAGCGGTCATTACCGGCCTGGTCCCCGTATCTCAAATTGACATTCATGCGCCGGTGGCCGAAGCGCTCAGTCTCGTAGGGTTCAAATGGGGCGCTGCCATCGTGGCCATCGGAGCCGTAGCGGGCATTACGGGTGTGCTGGTCGTCATGATGCTTGGGCAAATTCGCGTGTTCTTTGCCATGTCGCGCGATCAACTCGTAAGCCCCGGACTATCCAAAGTGCATCCAACGTTTGGGACCCCACATCGGGCGACGATTTTGACAGGAGTGGCCGTCGCGATCATGGCGGCGTTGTTCCAGATCGGGGAAGCAGCCGATATGACCAACATTGGGACCTTCTTTGCCTTTGTGTTGGTCTGCGTTGGTGTCATGTTGCTCCGGTACACAAAGCCGGATCTGCCCAGGCCCTTTCGTCTTCCCTTGATGCCTCTCGTGCCTATTGTGAGCATAACGGCATGTCTTTATCTGATGGCTGGTTTGCCTTGGGTCACATGGATCCGTTTTGTGGTATGGACGATCATCGGCATTCTCGTGTATGCCGCTTATGGGATGAAGCACAGTAAACTAGCCACACAGGCCGCTAATAGTTCACTGTCACGATGACTCAGGAGCAATTCGTGAGGGAAGCTAGTCCGACTTTCCAGAAGGCTGGGTGGCGGAAGCGGGTGTAGCGGTAGTCGTTCGAACTGTGTTCGCGACGGGAGCAGCCGGGACCGGCGATCCAGGGGCGGTACTCTACTGGAGAGGCAGCGGGCTTGGGAGGAGTGCCCGGTTTGGGTGGCGAGGTAGCTGGTTTGGGAGGCGCCGGCCTTTCCGGCTTGATGCCTCCTTCCCAGGCCGGACCCGAATACATGTCCGCCGTTAAGCCCTTTGTCTTCCATTTTTCCTCGAAATCAGCAGCGGCCTTATTCGGTGTTTCACCTATGCCCGTGACATCGTTCCAAGGATAGACTTTCGGACCGATCTGGCAGCCCGATTCCGTCCTCCGCAAATACAACGCGATCGGATTACCCCGATAGGGTCCAAGAAAAATATGGACGGATCCAACATACTCGAGCAATGAGGCCATAAGGCCCTCCAAGGGACGTTCATGATGCCACAAGAGATGAGAAGAGGGCAAGATATTCGGTGGGGAGGATGGAGGTTTCGCTTCCTCACTTCATTGAAATGAGATCTTCCATCCTGATGGAACTCAACGAATCTCCCTGGAGACAATGCTCAATGTCGGCCACCCTGTTTTATCTTGAAAAGAAAGCGGGGAAAGGTCATATGTCGGCTTTCGCAAAGCGTTCGCGTGTCTGGTCGATGGAGCGTAAGAGAGCCTTGTGGCTTCGACAACCCACCACAAGTTTAGCATCAGAAATCGTCACGAGTCGATAGGGAAGAAGGAAGCGTTCTTTTAAGCGGCGGATACGTGCGAGCGATTGGGCCAACCGTCCGGCAGAGATATCCCCGTTTGCTACGGCCTTGTCCACGGCATTCAACGCGGCTATGACTCTGGTACGGTCCTTACAGATCAACGGCATGTCGCAACCGGCTTGGATGGCCTGTATCGCGGCGTCGCCGATGCCGTAGTGGTCAATAATGGCATGCATCTCAAGATCATCCGTCAACACGACACCGTCGTAGTGCAACTCTTCACGAAGAAATCTTCCAATGATCGTCGGGGACAGGGTTGCCGGCCGGTTCTCATCCAAAGCCTGATACACAACGTGGGCCGTCATCATCGTTGCCACGCCGTTCGCAATCGCGCGCCGGAATGGAGGAAATTCAATACGCTCAAGTCGTTCGCGCGTTGCCGGCACGCTGGGCAACTCCTTGTGCGAATCCGAGTTGGTATCGCCATGGCCAGGAAAGTGTTTCCCACAAGCCACAACACGATTGTCCTGGAGGCCTCCCACTGTGGCCAACCCCAATTCAGATACGATGTCAGGAGTCGTGCCGAATGCTCGATCCCCGATGACCGGATTGGCGAGGTTGCTGTTCACATCCAGCACCGGGGACATATTCATGTTGATGCCGACGGCCTTGAGCTCTTTCGCAGTCGTCGCTGCTGCGGCGTAGGCCAGGTCGGAAGAGCGGCATCGCCCCAGGACTTCGCAGGGTGGGAAAATCGTAAAGTCTTTCGGCAACCGTGAGACACGTCCGCCTTCTTGATCGATCGAGATGAGGAGGGGGGAGTGCGGGCTGCAGCGTTGAAGATCGATCGTCAATTCAATGATCTGTTCGATCGATTCGAGATTTCTCGAAAACAGGATGACGCCACCGGGCTTATATTCCCTGATGAAGGAGGCGAGGTCAGCCGAAACGGTGGTGCCGTCGAACCCTATCATGAAGAGTTGGCCGATCTGGTCGTAAGACATCTTCGAGCCGTCCTTGCTCTCGCCCTACAGGGAGCGATTGATGAGGAACTGGATCAACAGTCTGGTCCCGATGCCGGTTGGACCTTTGGGGATGTATGCCCGCTCCCGCTCGCTCCAATCAGTGCTGGCGATGTCGAGATGCACCCAAGGGGCGTCGCCGACGAACTTGCTCAAGAAGAGAGCAGCCGTGATCATACCACCCCCCCGTCCCCCGATGTTCCGCATGTCGGCTACATCGCTGCGCAGTTGCTCGAAATATTCTTCCCACAACGGCATTTCCCATACCCGCTCGCCTGCTCGAAGGCCGGCGTTGCGAATCGCTTCTTTCAACATCGTATCGGTGCCGAACATTCCGATCGCGAACTGACCCAGCGCGACGACGCAGGCTCCCGTCAGCGTGGCGATGTCGATGAGCGCGGCCGGCTTGAATCGGGTTGCGTAGGCGAGGCCATCGGACAGAATCAGGCGGCCCTCGGCGTCTGTGTTCTGCACCTCCACGGTTTTCCCAGAAAGGGTCTTGACCACGTCACCAGGTCGCATCGCCCGTCCCCCGGGCATATTTTCAGCCGCCGGTAGGATGCTGATAAGATTAAGAGGCAACTTGAGACGAGCCGCCGCCCGCATTGCGGCCAACACCTCAGCTCCACCGGTCATGTCGGCCTTCATCTGTTCCATATTCTCCGCCGGTTTGAGCGAGATCCCACCCGTGTCGAAGGTGATCGTCTTACCGACGAGCACGACCGGGCGGTCGTCTGTTTTCTTGGCTCCATGGTACTGGAGAACAATGAACTTCGGTGGTTCGTGGCTGCCTTTCGCGACACCCAGCAAGGCACCCATACCCAGTTTTTCCATCTCCTTTTGTTCAAGGATCTTGAGATTCACGCCGGTTTCCTTCGCCACGATCTTTGCCTCTTGAGCGATCCTGGTCGGTGTCATGACGTTGGACGGATGGTTGCAGAGATCCCGAACGAAGGCCGTCGCTTCAGCAGTCGCGACACCGCGACGAATCCCTTCGGACAACTGGTGCAGCTGATCTTTCCGCGGAGCCAGAACGGTCATCGCCGTCACTTCTTTACCCGAGGCGTCGCTGCGATACGTCGTGAACTGATAGCTCCCTAAAATCGCTCCTTCGGTCACTGTCTGGCCCACGTCAATCGGCGAGGCCCCATGTGGCACGACACTCGGCAACGCAACCGTAAAGGCGCCGCATCTGGCATGGCGAACCCGTTTGGCGGCATGCCCCATCGCCTGTCGGATGTGATCCAAACCCAGCTCATGTTTTTTCCCAAGACCGACAAGAATCAGCCGCTTCGCCGGAATTTTTCGGTGTGTATGAAATACGAGCACCTCACCGGCTTTTCCGTCAAACTCCTTTGACTGTAGAAGTTCCCGAAGTGCCCCTCCGAGCGCTCGATCAAGAAGGACTCCATCTTCTTTCGGCAATCCCTCCCCTTCACAAAATAGGAGGACAAGCGCATCTGTGGTCACGGTGTCGACTCGTCCTTGTTTCGCTTCAACTCGCATACTATTCATTCGATTCTCCTTTTGATGCGTCGATCAGCGAACGTCATCGGCCGATCGTTGGTGGTCATCAGGACTTCTCCATCCCGATCGACGGTGAGACTCTTCACACTCCCCGCATATCGGGCGCCCAGATGTGCTTGTGGAGTTGCAACTGAAGGCGAATAGGGAGTCGATCTGCCAGGAGCCATTCGGCCAACTGTCGTGGATCCAGCGCACCGAATACCGGACTAAAGAGGACCGGACAGCGATCGGCCAACTAAAAGCGATCCAGGATGGTTTTAGCCCATTCGTAATCACTCCGGTCCCGGATAACAAATTTGGCCTCGTCTTGCGGTCTTAGACGTTCGACATTGGGCCAGTGCATCCGTTCCGACATGCCGCTTCCCGGGCACTTCACGTCCAGGATAATACGGACCGACGGGTGGACTATGGTGGTATCGATCGCTCCGCTTGTTTCAAGGAGGACCGTGAAGCCGTCTTCGCACAACCGACGCAGCAGCGTAGCCGTGTCCGATTGTGCTAAGGGCTCACCTCCGGTCACCTCAACCAACCGACAGCCATAGGATCGGACCCTGTCGAGAATGTCATCGATGGACCGGTCCGTTCCGCCGAAGAAAGCATAGTCCGTATCACACCAGGTGCACCGTAGAGGGCAACCGGTCAAGCGTACAAATACGCAGGGTAGCCCGGCAAAGGTCGACTCACCTTGAACGCTATGAAAAATTTCGGTGATGCGCATGAGTCGTGTGTGGGCTTACTGAGTAGTCGATCGAATGATTGGCCACAGAGACGGTTGATCCGATCACAGGTAGCAGCTCATCGCCATTTGACGATCGGCCAGTTCTTGCGTCGGGCGATGGAGGCCATGCCACGAATCGGATTCACCACCGTCGGATGACCTACGGCCCGGAGCAGGTCTAGATCGCCGGGACTGTCTCCGTACGCATAGCATTGGGACAGATCCAGCGTCAGTTCATGGGTCAACCGATCGATGAGTCGGCGTTTCCCTTCGCCATAAGGAAGGGGGGGCGCGAGGAAACCGGTATAGAGGCCGTTCTGTTGCTCCAACCGACTCGCAAAACATCGATCAGCTCGGAGCGCGTCGGCGACGGGGGCGATCAGGAAATCGATGGACCCTGTCACGAAAATGACGGCATGGCCGGCACGGCGATGCTCGTCGAGCATCCGCATGGCGGCGGGAGAGACACGAGGACATAATTCCTCGCGACAGAATTCCTCACCCAACGGTTGGATCACTTGAGAAGGTTTGCCGGCCAGATACAACTTCCGTTCGCGGAGCGGGTGCAGCGACAATGTCGGGAAATGTCGCAGGAGCCAAGACACACTCTCGCGAGCTTCAGGCCAACCGACAATACCGCGTCGCCACAGCCAGCGAAAAAATCTCACTTCGCTCGCTTCGCCCGGCAAAATGGTATTGTCGACATCAAAAAATGCCGCAACGGAAGAGGAGAGACCTCGTTGGTCTGTTCGTATCATACGAAGAGCGGCCTAGGACAATGAGGTGCTGATTCTACCGGACGACCGGTTGATTGACAAGAATTTTACCCTACTTCTATAATGCGGACTCCTTTCCCCTCATAGCTGACAGGAGGCCTCGATGCAGGATGGTCAAACAAGCCTGTAACAAGGCCGCAGCGAGCGAAAGCCTGAGGCGTACTTCTGAGTACGATGAGGGTTTGAGCGATGCGAGAACGCAGTGGCAGGCCTCGTTTCAGATCTTGCTGAGTGCCGAAGTGGTGGAATGGCAGACACGCACGTTTGAGGGGCGTGTGGCGAAAGCCGTGCGGGTTCAAGTCCCGCCTTCGGCACCATCGAAGTAAACAGCTTCCGCTGATTTCCCGCTAAAGGCTCCGGGCCATTTGGATCTAGACTTTTCACCTATTCTCATAGGACACTAACCCTTTCTCGGGGACAATACTTCGGTCTGAGGAAGTCTGGCCGGGCGGAATGGTCCCTTCATTGATCATCGCGACGTGACATGGTCACTCCGGTGAGTTGAGCTGGCTTGCGAGGTACTGTCGACGTCGCGCAGCAAGGAGCCTCATCATGAATCCTACGAGTCACCGTCCTGAATTAGACCTGTTGCGGAGGCAGGTCGCCGATCTCGCACGTGAACTCACCGAACGAGACCGAGTGCTGCACGAACGGACCCGTCACCTCCAGGTTGCACAAGCTCTTGCTCACCTAGGGAGTTGGAGTTGGGACATTGCAAGCGGCAAGGTGGAATGGTCGGATGAACTCTACCGAATCTTCGGCTATGAGCCTCAATCACGAAAGATGACCTTCGACAGTTTTGTGTCGGCCGTACTCCCGGACGATCATGACCGGGCCCTGGCGTCGTTCGATGACGCGTTAGCAGGGGTCGCACCATATGACATGGAATGCCGAATCGTTCGCTCCGACGGCGAAGTACGGACCATTCATTGCTGCGGCGAGGTCGCGCGTGGCGGCAGCGGTCAACCTCTTCGTATGTCCGGGACGGCCTTGGACATTACTGACCGTAAGCAAACGGAACTTGCCTTACAGCAGCGTGAAATGCATTTCCGCGCGCTCATCGAGCATTCCTCCGACATCATCACGGTTCTCGATCCTGACGGCGCAATCCGGTTCGAAAGCCCATCATTCGAGCGGTTGCTTGGCTACGCACAACACGAGCTCGATGGACGTATCGCGTTCGAGTTCGTTCATCACGAGGACCTTCCTATTGTGATCGAGAGGTTCCGGTTGCTCATCCAGCGGCCAGGAAAACCTCAAACGGCCGAATTCCGTTTTCGCCACAAGGACGGCTCGTGGTGCAGTTTCGAAGGAATCGGCCGAGCGATCTATGGTCCAGACGGCCGCTGCAGCGTCATCGTGAATTCACGCGACATTACTGAGCGGAAGCGCACAGAGACGATGCTGCGGACCTCGCAAGAGAGGCTCCGACAAGCCCTCCAGGCGTCCGGTACGGGTTTATGGGACTGGAATACAGAAACAAACGAGGTTGCCTTGTCCCAAGAATGGAAACGCCAGCTCGGCTATGAGCCGACGGAGATCTCGGATTCATTTGAAACCTGGACGGCGCATCTGCACCCCGATGATCGAGAGAGAGCGGCAGCGTATGCCCGAGACTACGTGTCTCGGCGCGAGGGGGAGTATCGGCAGGAGTTTCGCCTGCGGCATAAGGATGGGACTTACCGATGGATCGAGGCACGGGCCTCCTTTGTGCCCGAAGCAGATGGCCGGAGTGTTCGTCTCCTCGGCTCGCATACCGATATTACCGATCGTAAACAGATGGAGGAGTCGGTGCGGGAGAGTGAGGAGTGGTACAGAACTTTGGTCGAACTTTCACCATCGGGTGTATTCGTCTTCAGTGAAGGACGAACAGTCTATGTCAATCACACGGGCGCCGTGCTCCTGGGAGCGAAAAAGACTCAGGAAATTCTCGATCGGCCGACATTTGATGTTATTCATCCGGATTATCATCAAGAAGTCCGTGAGAATGTGCAACGGCTGCTGAGCGGCGGCGTGTCCGTCCATAGCGCGGAACGAACGTATATGAAGATGGATGGAACACCGATTCCGGTTCAGGTCGAAGCAGCTCGGATCACGTGGAACGGTAAGCCCGCCATCCTCGGCCTGTTCTCCGATATCACCGAGCGTAAGCGGGGTCAAGACCGTGTGCGAGAAATGAATCTGGCCTTAGCTCAGGCCATGCCGGGCATTTCTTGAGTCGACTTAGATGGCCGTTACCTGGAAGTGAATCAGCCCTACGCGGCGATGCTGGGGTATGAACCGTCCGAGTTGCTCGGACGAATATGGGAGCCGACCGTCCATCCCGAAGACCTGTGCATCGCCCAACATGCGTATGAGCAGTTGCTGGCGAAAGGAAAAGCGGAGTTCGAGTGTCGAGCTGTACGAAAAGATGGTTCCATCTTCTTTAAGCAGGTCATGATGGTCCGTAGCAAACCGTCCATCGGCGGTGCGTTTGGCCATCATTGTTTCATGCGCGACATCACCGAACGTAAGCGGACGGAGGGAGCGTTGGCCGATCTGAACGCCACGCTGGAACAGCAGGTATGCGATCGGACCGAAGCGCTGCGCCGGAGCGAAGAGCGGTTTCGTCAGTTCTTCGACCATGCACCGAATGTGACTGCTCTGAAAGATCGTAACGGGCGTTATGTGTATACCAATCGCCAGTTCGAGAAGGTATGTAGATTTTCTCCAGGTATAGCCATAGGGAAGACCGATGAGGAATTATTCTCTCCCGAACAGGCGGCTCAGTTTCAATCACACGACCAACAGGTGTTACTCAATGGCTGGGGACAGGAATTCGAGGAAATTACGCACCAGGAGGATGGATCCCATATCAGTATCGTGGTGAGATTCCCGGTCACCGATGCTTCAGGCCATCTCTCTGCCCTGGGCGTCATTGCCACAGATATTACCGAGCGGAAACGAATGCAGGAGGCGTTGCGCGAGAGCGAAGTCCGATTCCAACAGTTCGCAGAGTCGGTCGGTTCGGCATTCTGGATAGCGGATCTTGTACCGGACGGCGAGACGATTGTGTACGCCAATGCCGCGTTTACCCGCATCTGGGGAATCGCGGGGGAGGAATTGTCTCAAAGCATGTCACGGTGGCTCGATTCGATCCATCCCGACGATCGGACGCAAGTGGAGGCTCGCCGCACACGATTTATCTCAGGGGGGTTGAAAGCGGCGTTTGACTGCGAGTACCGGATTGTGGATCGAGACGGACGTATCCGGTGGATTTCTGACCGTCGAGTCAAAATGATCGGGTGGGGCCATCGTGTCGCCGGCATTGCGGAAGACATTACCGACCATCGACAACAACTTGCCCTGCTGGCCCAAACGGAAGTGGTTGGAAAAATCGGAGGATGGGAAATCGATTTTCTCACCAACCACCTCTGGTGGAGTGACGAAACATATCGATTGCATGAGACAACACCGGAGCTGTACAGCCCGACGGTGGACCAGGCGATGAACTTTTATACACCGGAGAGTCGACCCGTTATTGCCGATGCACTTCAGAAAGGGGTGGAGCAGGGAGCAGCGTGGGATCTCGAGTTGGAACTGATCACGGCGAAGGAGCGCCGGATTACCGTACGGGTCGTTGGGAAGGTCGATGTGGTGAACGGACGGACGGTGCGGGCGTACGGCACGTTCCAAGACATTACCGAGCGCAAACGGGCCGAAGAGGCTCTTCGAACGGCGCATGTTGAATTGGAGCACAAAGTCGTTGAACGCACCGCTGAGTTGCAGGCCAGCGAAGAGCGGTATACGCGTGCCACAGCTATCGGCAAGGTCGGAGTTTGGGAACTGGACGTCCTCGCAGGTCAATACCACGGGGATGCCAATCTGAAAACCCTCTTTGGCTATGCGCCGGAAGAACTCTCTACCGATCCCTATGCCTGGCTGAATCTGGTCCATCCGGATGATCGCCCGATCGCGATGAAGAACTGGGAACTTGTGCAACGTGGAGCCGCCGATGCATGTCACTACGAGCTACGCCACATAACGAAAGACGGCTCGATTGTTTGGGGTGATGTGCGAGCCCACACTGTCCGAGATCAAAACGGACAACTGACCCACTTGATCGGCGCCACCGTCGATATCACCGAACGTAAGCGGATTGAAGACGCGTTGAGAGATAGTGAAGAGCGATTTGCCAAAGCCTTCCGCACAAGCCCGCATCCAATCGGTATCACGGAGATGGCCACGGGCCGTTGCATCGAAGTGAATGATGCCTGTCTGGAGGTGTTCGGTTTTCGGCGAGAGGAAGTGATCGGGAACAGCACGTTGATGCTGGGTATCTGGCCGAATCCCGAAGATCGAGCGCGGGTCGTCGAGCGGCTGAAAGCCGGAGATCCGGTGCGCAATATGGAGTTTGCTTTAAGAACCAAGTCCGGCTCGTTGCGTTACTTTCTGACGTCGTGTGATCTTGTGGAACTCAACGGCACATTATGTCTGATTACTGTTGCTAGTGACATCACCGAGAGAAAACAGGCGGAGGAAGCACTGCGTGCCAGTGAGGAGCGTTTTGCCAAGGCGTTCCAGGCTAGTCCCCATCCGGTCGTCATTAGTGAGGTGGACTCGGGTCGAGTGTTGGACACCAATGATGCCGCTTGTCAGCTGTTCGGGTATCACAAGGAAGAAGTGATGGGACGCACGACATTACAGATTGGGCTCTGGCCCTCGATGCAGGAACGGGACTGTTTCGTCGAACGGCTGAAAAGTTTCGGGTCGGTTCGCAATATGGAGGTGACGCTCCAGAGGAAGGATGGCGATGTCCGTCAATGCCTATTGTCGTCGGAGCTCATTGAGTTGAATGGGAAGCCATGCTCTGTGACGGTCGGAGACGATGTCACGGAGCGCAAACGCATGGAACGAGCGCTACGGCGGACTCAGTTCTCGGTGGATCAGGCAGTGGAGGCAATTTTATGGGTCGACCAGGCCGGTCGAATATTCAACGTCAATGAAACCGCATGCCGGATGTTGGGGTATACGCGCCAAGACCTGATGACCATGACCGTGCATGACATCGATCCTAATTTCCCTGTGGAACGATGGCCGGAGCATTGGAATCACGTAAAGGAGCAGGGAGCGCTGGCGTTCGAAGCGAAGTTTTGGTCACGAACCGGATGCATCTTGGAAACGGATGTGACCGTCAATTATCTGCAGTATGAGGGGAAAGAGTACGGCTGTATGATCTTACGGGATATTGGAGAACGCAAACGGGCGGAAGCCGAACGTCGCCGCTCCCATACGTTCTTGCGACAGGTCATTGACACAGACCCCGACTTCATTTTTGCCAAGGATCGTGAAGGACGGTTTACCATGGCCAACAAAGCTGTGGCCGATTGGTATGGCACGACGGTGGAAAACTTGATCGGGAAATCGGATGCCGATTTCAATGTCATTGCGGAAGAGGTGGCGTTCTTTCGGCAGAGCGATCTTGAGGTGCTTCATTCCGGGAGGGATCAGTTCATCCCGGAGGAGAGGATTACCGATGCCGGAGGAAGGACGCGTTGGGTACAGACGGTCAAGAGGCCGATTTGCGATGACGAGGGGCGGGTCCATATGGTGCTCGGCGCCGCGACCGATATCACCGAGCGTAAACGAATGGAGGAGATACTCCTGCAGCGCGAGCGAGACTTGAGCGCCGCGCTTCAAGAACGGGAACGGATCAGTCAAGACCTCCACGACGGTATTCTCCAATCCTTGTACGGCGTTGGGCTCGGGTTAGAAGCGTGTAAACCGCTGATCAAGAAACAACAAGGTCATGCTGCGGAGAAATTCATGACGACACTGGATCAAGCCATTGGGCAGCTGAACCAAGTCATGACGGAGATCCGAAATTTTATTGCCGGACTCGAATCCCAAGTGATGCAGGGTGGAGACTTCTCGACCGCCCTGCGGACCATGGTCGAAACGATGTCCATCTCCTCTTCCGCCAAATGTTGGGTCAAGATCGATGACGCGGCAGCACGGCGACTTTCCACCGAACAGGCGCTCCATATTATCAACATCGTACGGGAAGGGTTGAGTAATGCACTGCGGCATAGTCGTGCCAAACAGATCACGGTATCGCTCCGGGATCTCATCCGTTCAGATCGTCTTGCCGTGACGGATGACGGCATTGGGTTTCATACACGCTCGGTTCAGGGGGTCGGTCATGGATTGGTCAATATGGCGGCACGGGCCCAAAAGGTCCGCGGCTTGTTCGCCATCCAGTCGAAACCGGACAAGGGAACGAGGATCTCACTCGATCTTCCAAAGGATACCCACTATGCTCACAACTAAAGCTTCAGCCATTCGAATACTGCTCGTCGACGATCATGAGGTCATTCGGGTGGGATTGCGGACGGTGCTCGGGCAAGCCCAAGGCGTCACCGTTGTGGGAGAAGCGGGTACCATGGCGGATGCCATCCAACAAACGCAGAGGTTGAAGCCTGATGTGATCTTGATGGATGTCAGACTGCCGGATGGGTCCGGTGTCGATGCCTGTCGAGAGATTCTCGCGGCGCTTCCGGGGACGCGCGTCATTTTCCTGACGTTCCGTACGCCGACGACGACTCCGTTCTCGCCGCGGTGCTCGCCGGCGCCCATGGCTATGTCCTCAAAGAAATCGATTCACCCGCATTACTGGAAGCTATCCGCTCGGTCGCCGGCGGCCAGTCGATTTTGGACTCCAGTGTAACCGAACGGGCTCTGCGGTGGTTAAGAGGGCTTCATGATCTTCCGGCGACCCCTGGTACGGATCAATTGTCCTCTCAGGAAGAACGAGTCGTCGCGCTGGTTGCCGAGGGAAAGACCAACAAGGAGATTGCCGTCGCGCTCGGGCTCAGCGACAAGACCGTCAAGAACTATTTGGCAAACGTATTCCAAAAACTTCGCATCACGCGGCGCGCGCAGGCGGCCGCCTTTTTTGTGAAACGGCAAGGATGAGCAACAACATTCGGCTCTACTACTTTTAGGTGCAAAACTTAACTTTGCGGCTATCCTTCATACCTGGGCCTTCCCTTTGCACTTTCATGTAAGTTCACATCAACTGATTCGTATTCTTAACTACTCCGTGTGCACACACCGGGAGGTTGTCCTGCATGACTGCTGGTCTCTTCCTAGGGTTGCTCCTGTTCCTCAGTTTCTTTCTGTGGATAGTGATTCGACAGCGCCAAGAGAACGTCCTGAATTCAACCGTCATCGCAGCGACTAATTGTAGCGTGCTCGTGACGGATGCCACGTTGTCCCATCATCCCATCGTCTATGTCAATCCGACCTTCCTGTTGCTGACCGGCTATGCCGAGCAGGAGGTGATCGGTCAAAGGACGTTGATCTTGACCGGCCCGGATACAGATCGGACCTCCACGGAAAAACTTGCGATGGCCCTCCAAGGTGGATGGGCCTGTCGTGT
Source organism: uncultured Nitrospiraceae bacterium (assembly GCA_963849655.1). Classification (GTDB taxonomy): domain Bacteria; phylum Nitrospirota; class Nitrospiria; order Nitrospirales; family Nitrospiraceae; genus Nitrospira_D. The sequence continues at coordinate 18,520 of CAWKJK010000028.1, read as the reverse complement.
GCGGTTGTGCCATTACCGCAAGAACAGCACCTCATTTTGGAATGACGTATCGCTGTCACCGGTGAAAGACCGCTTGGGTCGGGTGACGTTCGATGGTTTGGACTATGAGCGAAGCGACCCAACTTGGGGCTGTCATCAAAGCGCCTGATAGGATCCAGGACGAAGATATCGCCGTTCGTGAACAACTCGAACAGGCGCTCCGAGAGAGCGAGACGCGACTTGATCTTGCCGTACAGATAGGACAGGTCGGATTCTTTGAATTCGACCACCGGACTGATTCTCTTTCTTGTTCCCCGATCCTACGAGACATCTGCGGTGTCGGTACTGATGAGCCGGCTTCATGGCAGCGCTACCTCGAACTCGTTCATCCTGATGATCGGAATCGGGTCATTTCTATGGTTCAACGAGCCTGTGCTGCCACAGGCAATGGTCAGTATGAGGTCGAGTACCGTCTTGTCAGACCAGACGGCCCCATGCGGCACATCAGTCTTCGTTCTCTGACTTCGTTCGATGGCGATGGTTCCTCGAGGCAACCGGTCCGTACGCTCGGGACGGTTGTCGATGTGACTGATCGGAAGAACGTCGAGGCCCGGCGGCGGGAGGCAGCGAGCATGGAAGCGATCAGCACCTTTGCCGGAGGCATCGCCCACGAACTGAATAACAGTCTTACGGCTATACTCGGCTTCAGCGAGTTGGCCCTTCCGTTGATTCCGACTGAGAGCAAGGCACATCGCCATATCAGACAAGTCGTAGCGGCGACGAAAAAATCCAGGGAACTGATCCAGCAGTTGCTGGCCTTCGGTGGGCAGAACGATCAAGGTCGTTGCCCACTATTGCTCCATTCGTTGGCGAAAGAATCCCTCAAATTCCTTCGTCCGACGATCCCCTTGTGGGTCGAATTCAGAGCGCAGATTGCACAGGCGACTAATCCTATTTCGGCCAATGCCGTGCAGATGCATGAGATGATTTTCAACCTGGTCCATAACGCCCTTCGTGCGATGCAGAAAACAGGAGGAATCCTCGATGTTCAGCTTCAAAATCGGCAGTTTGTCACGGATCAGATCATGCCTTCCGGTCGACTCCTCGCTGGATGGTACGTCTGCCTGAGCGTTCGGGATACGGGCGAGGGCATGGATCCGGACAGAGTCAGTCGATTGTTCGCCTCGTTTTTGATGTCCCAGGAACGTCAGCGGGAGTCAGGGTACGGGACTAACGGTCGTCCACGGCATCGTCACGGCGCATGGTGGTACCCTGGCGGTTGAAAGCCAAATTGGCGCCGGTACGACGGTATCGGTCTATCTCCCCGCTCTCTCGGCTTGTGCTTCATCAGCGACTCAGGTGGGCGACCCGCTTCCTCACGGACACGAATGTATCTTATTCGTCGATGACGAACACTCTGTTGTTCGGTTAGGAACAGAGGTGTTGGAATCTCTCGGCTACTATCCGGTGGTATATAGGACGGCTGCCGAAGCGTTGGAAGTCTTTCAAGTCGAGCCCAAACGGTTCGACTTGCTGATCACGGATCGGACGATGCCCGGCATGAGTGGGATTTGCCTGGCTTGAGAATGTCGGCGACTTCGACCGGATCTCCCAGTCATCTTCTGCAGCGGATCAAATGGTGTACCTCATCTGGACGACGCCTGTTCGCAGGGTGTTACGGAATGTCTCCCCAAACCGTTTACATTGCATGAGCTGGCGCACGCCATGCGTCGGGCATTGGACCAGTCACCTGCCTATTTGGAATCTCGGGGGTGCGCCGGCCAACTCCGGCCGAGAACCATCAAGGATATCGATTGAGGTGTCGGATGCCGTCGGTCCTCGTGGTTGATGATCAGGACCAAGTTCGTCAGCTCATCCGGGAAACGTTGGAGCAGGCCGGTTATGACGTAGAGGAGGCTCGTGACGGGAAAGAGGGACTTGACCTGTATCGGACTCGATCGACGGATCTTGTCATCATGGATATTCTCATGCCGGATCAAGACGGATTAGAAACCATCATGACGCTCCACCGGGAGTTCCCCGATGCCCGTGTCATTGCGATGACCGGGGGAAGTGAGGCGATCGGTGTGCTCAACTTCCTGGACGTCGCAAAGATGCTTGGTGCCAGTCGGACGCTTCAAAAGCCGTTTGAACTGAAAGTCCTGCTCGATACGGTTGCTGCCGAGCTGACCGTCTAGACAACTCGCCGCTCGCCTCAACCTTCTTCGCATTGACATCACGACACGGTCCCGTCAGACTCCACATTTCATGCCTGGATCATGCCCATCATGAGATTTCTCAACCTGTCTCTGGGGACCCTTGTTGCCGCAATCGGGTTCTGGCTCATATGGGGAGGAACGGTCTCTACGATCGTCGTAGTTGGATGGGCTCTGAGCGTGGGGCTGTTCTTATGGTTCATGACGGAGTCCATTACGGCACTATGGGCATGGACTACCTTGTTGCTCGGCCTCGAAAGCTTTGCCTGGCCGTTGGTGTTGATGATTCAATTCAGGGTCAGGCAGAATCACTTCCTGAATCCGAGATGGGAACGATTCTTTCAGCCGTCGTGCTGGGTCTCTTCTCATCCGTGTTTTGGATTTCATTTTCTTACGGCCTGTTCAGACGGGCGCGTGAAAAGCCGGATGGGACTCAATCTCTGGAGAAGGCTGCAACGGTGTCGATTTCCCGGGTGAACAAAAAGAAGAAAGGCATGTAACCTTACTTCTCGACCGGGTCGATGTCGATGACGAATTTGATCCGCCCTTTGCGATACTCTCGCTCCATTTTCTGGACGGAAGCATGGATCCGTCGGCTGAGGGAGTGAGGGAACGGTTCCTTTCACCAAGATGCGATACCGCTGATGACCTTTTGGACGCCTGCGTATTGCCGGTACTGGTCCTAAAACAATCAGAGGCTCCTGATCACGGACGTTCCGTTCAAGCTCCGCACCCCATCGTTTGGTCGCCTCTTCGACCATCCTCAGGTCAGTCCCGGTTACCGAGAGATCAGCCACGTGGCAGACAGGCGGATAACGAAGGAGTCGGCGTGCGGCGAATTCTTCATTGTAGAATTGATTGGGATTTCCGGAGATCAAGGCCTGTACGCATGATGGGTAGGAAGGCGCGTCTGTACAATGACTCGACCTCCGGTGGACGCGGGACATGCCAGACTGGCAGCATCGACCAGCAGGTGATAGGTGCGCTCCGCGGCGCGAAAGTCCGAGACATGCAGCCCGGAATCTGCTTGAAGGACTCCCACCAAACCGTAGCGAGGCAGTGGCTCCCGACGAAACAGCACTTGTGTCCCAATGAGAACATCCCACGCGCCAGATCTGGCCCCTTTCCACAGAGTATGCGCCGATCGCCGAATGCCGGAGGGTATCGCCATCGAGTCGGGCGATTGTGGCCTGTCGGAATAAGCGACGAACTTCGGTTTCAACGCGTTCGGTGCCATCACCAATAGGACTCATACGGGGAGTACTGCACAAAGGGCAGAGATCCGGTAATCGATCTGCCTTACCACAGTAACGACAAATCAGCCTACCGGCTTCACGATAATAGGTCAAGTGACACGATACAGGAATTGCACCGAGGAACCCAGCCACAGTCTCGACAAACCAAGGTCCTGGCATAACCTTTCCTATTGAGGAAGAGCAGGATCTTGGCATGGTTCTGTAGGGCTTCGTGCATCGCTCGGATGAGTGTGTGGCTGAAGAGGGTTCCCGCCGGCTCGTTGCGAAGGTCAACGAGCTCAATCGTAGGTTGAAGGACAACGTCTTGTGGGACATGGTGGATCTCAGCCTCGGGATCGAACCTCGATTCAAGGGATGGGTGAGCCGAGGCCAGTACAACGAGCGCCCGTTCGCTCTCAGCTCTCAAAGTGGCGACCTCTCTAGCATGATAGCGAGGCTCCTGAGGTTCTTTCAGGGCAGGATCCTCTTCTCCTTCCACCCAGATCAGCCCAATCGATTTAAGAGGCGAAAATATGGCTGAACGGGTTCCTACGACTACCGAGGGGATCTGTCCTTGACTCGATTGCCATTGCCCCGACTCTGAAGATGGACGTGCGAGGATAATCTGGAAGCCCGTGAGACTTGAGAGCACTTGTTTCAACCACGATGCTCTCGCAATCTCACCGGTGAGAACTATGGTGGGTCTCTTCATTGCGTGCGCTTGCTGAATGGCGTCCACAAGCCGGCTTAGTCGATGTTCCCACGGGGCATGAAGGACGAGTTTGTTTATGTGATTGCTGTGAAGGTAGTGTGCAACGTGCGTTTTCCATGAAGAGTCGACCTCCGGGAGCGTTTCAGTGGGCAAAATGTCGTCCACTGGTGTTCGACGATCATACTCGTCCAAGGCAAGCCTCCTACGCGGCTTGTGAAGCTCGACGTGGTATTACTCGAAGGCATGAGCGCTATCCACGACTTGTTGATGAGGGCATCGATCCGCACGGTGTTTCCTTGTCGAGTTGATTGAAGTGTCGAGGACAGGATTCCTGAAGTTCGTCGGGCAATTCGGCTCGAGAATCGGCTGCAAATGGTCCGGACAAAGGCCGGCTTCTAAGGCCGCGCGACCCTCCGCAGTGACCACGTATCGTGCGCGCGCGGTTTTTCTGGTTGCAATTGTGGGCAATATGAGCCGAAGACACTGGCCCCAGGGTGCAACATAGTAGTCTGCGATCTTGCGAGATAGTTCGAACAGCGTCGGAGGCAATGTAGAAACTTGCCCGTCGTGATCTAGAGAGAGGATTTCTTTAATGGAAGCAGACTTTATCTCGGTCGCAAGATGATCATTCAGCGAGATGACGACCCCTTCCAGCACCGAACGTCCGAACGGGACAAGGACGCGACGCCCTATGGCTATGGTCTGAGCTAAGGTGGCAGGGACGCGATAGGTGAAGGCCTTTGCGATATGGCGAGGCACGATAACGTCTGCATAGAGTGTCTCCATTCGACGAGGAAAGGGTCGAGGTCCCATCGGAAGCCATGTCACATTCTAACAATCTGGCTGACAGTCTGGAAATGCAAAGGACACCGTCACTCGGTGTTCTCACTAGGAAGGTCCGTTGGACGCGATCGTTGATGGGAGATCCAATGCCGATGCAGCTCCCGCCTAGTCCGATGCTATTCCGTTGGAGTTCCGGCGGTTGGCTGCTGAAAAGTACCTGTTAGTTGGTGACTGTCGGTGTGGCACCACTCGCATCGGAGTTATTGGCGGTACCTGATCCGTCCGTCACAGAAACCTGGGAAGAATCGCCTACGGACAAGGTTCCTCGACCAGAGGAACCAGCTGTGTCTGGGGCAGCAGTCGAGAAGGAGCGGTTGGCTGTATTCGAGCCTTTGCACTTGAGTTTGCACGTCAGGTTTAACTGCCGGCGCATCCATCGAAGCATAGAGAAGAATCTCCACGCGCCGATTTCTCGTGCGGCCCTCCTCCACTGTATTCGTGGCAGTTGGTTTGGTGTCACCGAGCCCCACCGCACTGATCCGTTCCGTTTCCACACCGCCTTTTTCTACGAGATAACGGAGGACGCCGTTTGCGCGTACTTTGGACAACTCCCCATTGCTTGGATACCGCGACTTGAGCGAAGGGCCGATCTCCACGTTATCCGTATGGCCTTCGATTCGGATCATCCTCATGTCGCCGCTGGTGCGCAAGTATTCAATCAACTGATCGAGCACTTTGTAATTTTCAGCCTTAATAGCCGCATCACCTGAGTCGTAGTGCAGGAACTTCGCTAAGTCCCCCAGGTTGAGTCGGCTTTGTCCTGATGCATCCTGTATTTTAAGCTTGCTGAATACTAAATCGACTGGAACCACGTGACCGGTCTGAGCGGTGGACGATTCCGGGATTGCTCCGACAGGACTGGGTAATGGGTGTCGACGTATCCGACGAGCTTGAACCGATCTCCTTTGATAACACGGGTGTTTGCCTTGATGACTTTGGCGGCTGCCGTGTGAGATTCCAGCGACAGCACCTTGAGTTGGCCGATCTTTCGTGGCGGAAGCCCGGCACTGTGACGATGGATATCGAGGAGATCACCGACCTTCAGTCCATCCTCCTTCCCTCGATCCAGATACACAACGTTTGACTGTGAAACCAGTGTCATCGTCCGGTCGGCCTGAAGCTCAACAATCATGCCCTCGAGGTCAGAAATGTTTGTGTGCTGGAACTCGTCTCGCTGTCTGGAGTCGGAGCCACGAAACGCATAACAGGGTCCCCGGGGGAAATCGGTCCATAACTCATCACGGCCTCTACTGTCGTGAGAGCATGGTCGGCGGCAGTCACCTTCACGACCGCTGAACGATTCATCACAAAACCGAGGTATTCCTTCGTCACAGGATGGAATACTTTCCGAACCTGCCGGTAGACGGTGAAGAGGTCACCCACTGCCACATCGGTTGGGTTGTTCAGTTTGAGATACAGCGAATCTCGCCTCCCGAGAAGCATTCGATTGCCCGTTGACTGATTATCACCTGTTACCAAGTTTACGGTTCCGTCGATCGGAGATGTTTTCTGGATGGCACCACTGGAAAAGGTGAGAGCGGCCTCTGAAAACCGAACGGAATCAATCTCTGGTGCCTGTGCTAGCGCTCTGTCGAGTGAGACGCCGATTCCTGAACACAGGACTAAGAAGAAGGACGCCAAGGTTTTCATAGGTAGATTCCTTTTGAGGCTAGTGTTGCTTGGAAAAACATAGCAAAAGACGCTGTATTGTCAAGAATTTAAGGGGATTGTTAGGAGTTTGACGGGCCGTTCTTTCCGATGGTAACGTGGAACCTTGTCATTTCTTATTTTCAGGGATCGTGATTGACCGATGAATGATGACGAAAAAAAGGATCAGCGTCTGTCCAGAGGATTCCGCCAAAAGGAACGAATCGATACGCAGATCCATCGGCGACGAAAGGTCAAGGCGTTTTCTCCTCTCGAATCGGAATGGGAGGTTTCGCAGGCTGGACTATCCGCCTGTGGGGATGATGAACAAAGCGAAGAGAGTAGACGTTGATGACTGATCGTGAGTTGCAACAAGAACCTAACCGCTCAACCTGCGTTCCACTCTCAGAGCCAACATACCTAGGGCTTTCGGGTCCGCCAGAATTAGGTCCTTTGTTCGCTTGCTATCCCTGAGATCAGGGCACTAAGATTTCATGCATCATGATCTATAATACCCTTTTTAGGTCAATACTTTGTGAGAGAAAACTAAATGACCGGAACTGAAGTTCTGCTTGAGTATCTGACGAAGTTTTTCCCGGTCTTTCTTTTTATCTTTGTCACGTTGGCTTTTGGGCTCGTGACCTTGCTTGTCAGTTATTTTGTGCAACCCAGGTATCCGGAACCGGAAAAATTATCGACCTACGAATGTGGGGCCGAACCATTTTCCGACGCACGTATGCCGTTCCCCGTTAGATATTACATTTTTGCGATGTTGTTCGTCATCTTCGACATTGAAGTGATCTTCCTCTATCCGTGGGCCGTCGTATTCACCAAGATCGGGGTGATTGGGTTGATCGAAATGATGATTTTTATCGGATTGTTCATCGTGGCCTATGTGTATGCTTGGCGAAAGGGCGCACTGGAGTGGGACTGAGGATTGTATGGGACTGATCCAGCTGGGACGGCATGAGAAAGACGGGGCCCCGGACATCATCACAGGGTCTCTCGAAAAAGCCGTGAACTGGGCGAGGAAGGGCTCCCTCTGGCCGATGACCTTCGGGCTCGCCTGCTGTGCCATCGAGATGATGGCCGCCGTGTCTTCTCGGTACGACATGGATCGGTTCGGAGCAGGAGTATTTCGCGGTTCGCCACGGCAGTCGGATTTGATGATCGTCGCCGGAACCGTGTGCCGGCGTATGGCGCCGGTGATTCGGAAGATTTACGACCAAATGCCGGAACCTAAATACGTGATTGCGATGGGCTCCTGTGCCACCTCAGGGAACATCTATGACAGTTACAGTGTCGTGCAGGGAGTCGACCGATTTATTCCCGTTGACATTTATGTGCCTGGCTGCCCCCGACTCCGGAAGCGCTCTTGGACGGGATCCTGAAACTGCAAGAGCGCATTATGCAAAAACGTGTATTTGTGACTCAACCGGAGCAAGTCAAGGCCAGTCTGAAGATCTGACGCGTCGTTATGCATCCACTGCTCCAGCGAATTCAGCAGACGTTTTCGGTCGGAGTTACCAGGTCTGGCTGAGTGGCGTGGCGATGTAGCGGTGACTGTCTCGCGAGACAAACTTCATGAAGTTGCTCAGTTTTTGCGCGACGATCCCGGGATGGATTTCGATTATATCGTCCATGTGAGCTCCGTGGATTGGCCCGACGACGAAGAGCGATTTGAAGTCGTGTGGGAGTTCTACTCGATTCGGAAGCGGCATCGTATTCGACTTAAAATGCGGGTGCCTGAATCGGATTGTGTGGTCGATTCCTTGACGGATCTTTGGAAAGGTGCCGATTTCATGGAGCGTGAAGTCTTCGACATGATGGGGATCCGGTTTCGAAATCATCCCGACCTTCGCCGGATTTTAATGCCCGATGACTATACCGAAGGCTACCCGTTGCGTAAGGATTTCCCACTTCGGGGCAAAGGCTGGCGAGATACATTTGATTTTCTGGATGAAGTTCCGCGATAGGATGCTCCACCGGCATGGCATTCGAAGATCAAAGAACGACCGTTTATAAAATAGTCAACCCGGAGCATCCGGAAAGCGAGACACTTCCCACCTTGCGAACCGAGGAACTCTTGCTCAACATGGGGCCTCAACACCCCAGCACCCATGGGGTGCTCAAGGTGATCCTAGAGCTGGAAGGGGAGCGGTTGGTGAAGTCTACGCCGGTGATGGGATACCTTCACCGGGGAGTAGAAAAGCTTGCTGAAGACGGCACGTATCATCAGTTCATTCCTCACACGGATCGGCTCGACTATGTCTGCGCGATGTACAACAACTTTGCCTATTGCCGTGCTGTTGAAAAACTCTTGAATCTACAAGTCCCGGAGCGCGCGGAATATCTGAGGACAATCGTTGCGGAGGTTCAGCGCATCATTGGGCACCAATTTTGGCTGAGCGCCCAGGCGCTGGACATCGGTGCCATGACCGTCTTTTTTTACTGTTTTCGCGATCGGGAGATCCTACTCGATTGGTTCGACGAGTTATGCGGAGCTCGTCTCACGACGAGTTGGTATCGAATCGGCGGGGTCGAGCGGGACTTGACGCCCTCATTGATCGACAAGCTCAAACAGTTCTTGGATTATTTCCCGCCGAAGATCGACGAATATCAGGTGTTTCTTGAGAGAAACCGCATTTGGCTTGGGCGCACCAAGGGGGTCGCCGTGATCTCAGCCGAAGATGCGGTCAATTTTGGATTGAGCGGACCGGTTCTTCGTGGGTCCGGTGTGGACTATGATCTTCGCAAGTACGAACCCTATAGCGCCTATCCAAAGTGCGAGTTCAGCGTGCCGGTCGGAAAAAATGGAGATACGTACGATCGTTACTGGATTCGAGTGATGGAGCTCTACGAGAGCGTCAAGATCATTCGGCAATGTCTGGAGCAGATGCAGGACGGGCCCATCATGGCGGATGTTCCCAGCGTCACGCTCCCGCCGAAAGAACGGGTTTTTACGAACCTAGAGTCGATGATCCAACAGTTCAAACTCTTCTCACAAGGGATTTGATGCTCCACCGGGAGAAATCTACTGCGGCACAGAGGCGCACAAAGGAGAATTGGGTTTTTACATCGTCAGTACGGGCGGAGGAAAGCCCTATCGACTGAAGATTCGTGCTCCTTCGTTCGTGCACATGGGCGCGTTCGATCATATGGCCAGAGGCTATATGATCTCGGACGCCTGTACCATCTTCGGGACGTACGATGTCGTGATGGGCGAATGCGATAGATAGAATGTGAAATACGAGATGTGGAAAGTGAAAGGTAAAGTCAGGGTTTCATTTTTGGTTCGCGTTGTCCCTTTCACGGAGAGGAACTATGGGTTTGAAACCGGCTACGAATCCAGACGTTGAAGCGGCAACGATCGAGGTGAGCATCGACGGGAAATCTGTCACGGCAAGGGACGGTGTGTCGTTGTACGACGTCATCTCGATGACGGGGAAGATCATCCCGGCCATGTGCTACCACTACACATTCGACCCGTTCGGTTCTTGTGGCATGTGCCTCGTCATGCAGGAAGGGAAGAAGGCTCCCGTTCGGTCGTGCACCGCCAAGGCGGCGGCGGGAATGGTGATCCGGACAGAAGGAGAGGATCTCTTTCTTGCCCGGAAGAAAGCCGTTGAGAAACACCTGTCTGTGCATCCTCTGGACTGCCCGGTGTGCGATGCGGACGGACATTGTGAACTACAAGATATGGCCTTCCAGCATGGCGTGACAAATCTGGCCAATGCCAAACAGAAATTCATTCCGGAAGATACGCGCAGTCCCGTGCTCGACTTCAACATGAATCGCTGCATCGCCTGCGCGGAATGCATCAACGTGTGCAAGGATGTGTTGATGATCGACGCCTTGCAATTCATGAAGAAGGGTGGATTCAATCAGGTCGTGGCTAAGGGCGACCTCGCCCTCGATTGCGAATTCTGCGGAGATTGTTTAGCGGTCTGTCCGGTCGGCGCCATCACGAACAAGTTTTCCAAGTATCTGTACAAACCATGGCAGATGAAGAAGACGACGACGACCTGCAACTACTGCGGAGACGGCTGCCAACTCTACATGGAAACGAAAGATGAAGAGGTGGTCAGAGTCACGTCCCCGTTATCTTGGAAGAACAAGTGGGGAGACCGATCGGAAACCGCCAAGGGGCACGGCGGGATCTGCGTGCGTGGACGTTTTGGGTTCGAATATCTGGACAGTAAGAGCCGGCTTACACAGCCTCTGGTCCGCGAAGGGACTCAGTTGACGCAGAAGCCTTGGCTGGAAACGATGCATCTGCTCGTAGACCGGTTGACCGAAATCAAAAGCAAACACGGAGCCGAATGCGATCGGCGGCCTCGTGACGGCCCGCTGCACGAATGAAGAGCTGTATGTGTTTCAGAAGCTCATGCGCGTTTGTTTTGGAACCAACCAGCTCGATAGCAGCGCCCGCTATGGCCATATGAACTTTGTGCTCGCATCCAAACATGCAGTCGGACTTGGGAGAACGCCGAATGATTGGGAAGATCTGACGAAAGCGAAAGCCATCATTTTGATCGGCTCCAATATTACAGAGACGAACCCGTTGACTGCCGTGCGAATCAAAGAAGCCATGCGGGTCTACAAAGCTCAGGTGGTGACGCTGGACAGCGCCATCACGAATATGGCGAAGTTGGCGTCGCACCCGTTTCTGATCAAGCCTGGGACAGAGGGAGCAGTGATCGATGGGTTGGTCAAGGCGACCATCGACCAAGATTTGGTGGATGAAGAGATTGTTGAGAAGCACCCCCAAGCATTTGAAGTGCTCAAAAACGCGGTGGGAGATGTTTCGTTGGAGCGGCTAGCCGTTCAGATCGGCGTTCCTGTAGAAGCCTTCCGAGAAATTGCAGCTATTTTTGCCGAATCGCCGAGGTCGATCATCCTGTGCGCGGAAGGGATTGTCAGAAGAACGAACGGCTATCAGAACGTCTTAAAACTGATGGATCTTGCCTGGATCACCGGCAAGCTCGGACGAGCAGGTTGTGGTGTGAACACCGTGACGGAGGAGCCGAATGAACAAGGGGCCGTTGATATGGGCGCGGCGCCTGAGTTTTTCCCGGGTCAGGCTCGGTTTGATGACCCAGAAGTTCGGGACCGTTTTGCCGACGCATGGCAGGCGTCGTTGCCTCCTGTCGGATCAGGCGCGCATCTCACCGAAATCTTGAAGCGGTGCAAGAGTGGACAGATTAAAGGCCTGTACATTCTGGGGAGAGAATCCGCTCGCGACCTTGCCTGCGTCGATGGAGGTCCGAGCCGCCCTCGACCGACTCGAACTGTTAATCGTGCAAGATCCTTTTCTGACTGATACGGGGAAATTAGCTCATTTTGTGCTCCCAGCCTGCACCTATGCGGAGAAGGACGGCACATTTACGAACCTGGAAGGCCGTGTGCTTCGTGTTCGTCAGGCGATGGATCCGCTTGGAGAGAGCCTGCCGGACTGGCACATCATGACAGCCCTTGCGAATGCCATGGGATGCGGATGGGAATACCAATCGGCCAACGATATTCAAGTCGAGATCATGAAGTTGCTGCCCGGATATTACAATCTCGGCCAGCCCCGCAAAGTCGTGCCCGTCCTTGACCAGTATTTGTCCAACGGCTACGCGACAGAGGTCAAGGCGCGTTATCAACGGACGCCGCCATCCGGAGAACCTCCGCGTCCTTTTTCTCTAGTGATGGGGCAGTTATTAGTGCATTCGGGGAAATTGTCTACGCAAGCGCCTGGGCTTATCAAGATCGCTCCGAACACCGGGAAGTTGCGGATGAATATCCGGGACATGGAACGTCTTGGATTGCAAGACGGTGCGAAGGTGCGTTTGACTTCGGATCGTGGTTCCCTTCAGCTCGGTGTGCAGCCGGATCAGTCCATTGCTCCCGGTACCTGTTTTTTTCCCGAGCATTTTAATGAACCCCCAGTGAAGGACTTGATGCCTGTCTCGGTTGATACCACGACCGGTGTCCCGTCGTTCAAGCAGATCTGGGTAAGTGTTGAACCGGCGTAAGCGGATATCTACGTCCGTGACGAGGAGCCTACGATGAGTGTCGCCGCGCTGACCAAGAAAATCCTCCATGCCGCGTTATTCTATGAGATTTGGGACGCGATGAAGGTCACGTTTCGACACATGCTTCATCGACCGATGACGTTTCAGTATCCGCGGGAACAACGAACGATCCCGGATGCGCATCGCGGTGCGCTTGGCTTGCTTCGATACGATGATGGACGCGAACGGTGCGTGGGTTGCGATCTCTGCGAGGTCGCCTGCCCTTCGCATTGCATCAAAGTGATCAGCGCTGAGGATACGACTCGACCGCTTCAGCGCTATGCCAGTGAGTTCTATATCGATATCACGAAATGCGTCTTCTGCGGCTATTGTGTCGAAGCCTGTCCGGTGAACGCATTGGCGATGACCAAGATGTACGAATACTCGACCCACGACAAACGCAGTCTGCTGTTTGACAAGAAGCGACTGTACGACATCGGCGAACGCCATCTCGATGATGGGAAGAAATACTTGTATGCGCACAACCAGGAGAAAAATGTCGAGCAGAGCCGCGAGTACCGCTACTATTTCCCGCAGTCGGTACAGAAGTCGACCCAACCATCTCCCAAACATCTGAGCTGAGCCGCGCGTTATGATCGGAATGTTTTTCGCTTATTTTGCATTGGTCAGTATTGCCGCCGGTGTTTTGACGGTATCCTTGCGTCACCCTGTTCACTGCGCGCTCTCTTTGCTCGTGTTGCTCCTGCACGTCTCCGGCCTATTTATCCTCCTGAACGCAGAGTTCTTGTGGGCCGTGCAGGTCATCGTCTACGTTGGAGCCATTCTAGTGCTGTACCTCTTTGTGTTGATGTTGTTGAATCTCAAAAGCGATGAACGGTATTTCCATCCCTCGGCCCTGTATATTCTCGGACCCGCTGTCGTGGGGGGCGGCTACGTTCTGTACCTTCTCTTGCGGTCTCCGTTTAGTGGGGCAAAGGGAGATACTCCGGCGGCTGCCGTGCTGCAAGATGGGAATACATACGCCGTGGGTATCAAGATGTTCAGCGACCATCTCTTGCAGTTTGAGATCGTCGGCATATTTCTACTCGGAGCCATTATCGGCGCGATTGTCCTGGCGAAGACTCCGAAGCCGTTGGATAGGGAGAGAGAGCGGTTATGATTCCCCTGTCCGCCTATACAGCCGTCAGCGCCGTCCTTTTTATGACGGGACTCTTGGGTGTGCTTGTCAGGCGGAACTTCATCATTGTACTGATGTCGGTTGAAATCATGATGAATGCGGCCAACATCAATTTGGTCGCTTTTTCACACTATTTGGAATCTATGGCAGGGCAACTGGTGGCTCTGTTCATCATTGCCATTGCGGCGGGCGAAGCGGCCGTCGGTTTGGCCATCATCATCGTCGTGTTCAGAGGCAAGATTTCCACGAATGTGGATGAAATGAATCTATTAAAGTGGTAGCAGGATGTGGACCATCACATCCAACGGTGCAATCGGTGGCTCGTGTACCCCAAGAGTACGCTCTAGGTTCCGGCTCCGTGCAGCATGGTTGGCAGCTGAGTATCCTCAGAATGGCACGATATTGTGTCTGACGTGACTGATCTCCTTATCAAATTGATTCCCGTTTTCCCGCTGTTCGCAGTCCTCGTGAACGGAGTGCTCGGACCGCGCTACTCTCATGACATGGCCCATCGATTGGCTTGGGGGTCGGTCGGCCTGTCGTTTCTCTGCGCTGTCGGCGTATTCGCCGATGTCATGCGTACGGGAGCTTCTTATGAAGTCATTGCTTATCAGTGGATCTTCGGGGGTGATCTCACGATCAATTTAGCCTATCTGATCGATCCTCTGACCTGCGCGTGGTTGCTGGTCATCACAGGCGTAGGGTTCCTCATTCACATTTATTCCGTCGGCTATATGCATGGAGAAGCTGGATTCACGCGCTTCTTCACCTACATGAATCTCTTCATGGTCTCCATGCTGCTTCTTGTCATGGGGAATAACTATGTAGTCCTGTTCATCGGCTGGGAGGGCGTTGGGCTTTGTTCGTATCTTTTGATCGGGTATTACTATGACAAGGTTGCGGCTGCCAAGGCCGCATCCAAAGCGTTCGTCGTCAACCGGATCGGCGACGCGGGATTTCTCGTTGCGATATTTCTTGTCTTTATCAACTTTAAGACCCTCGACTATACAAAAGTCTTTGCTCAGGTTGGGCAACTGTCTCCGGACATGGCGACTGCCATCGCGCTCTGCCTCCTCGTTGGTGCGATCGGGAAGTCCGCGCAACTGCCTCTCCACACCTGGCTGCCGGATGCGATGGAAGGGCCGACGCCGGTGAGCGCGTTGATCCATGCGGCGACGATGGTGACCGCCGGTGTCTACATGATCGTCCGCAATCATGCGATCTTCGATCTCTCACCGTTCGCGATGTCGATGGTGGCGTTCGTCGGAGGAGGGACCGCCTTGTTTGCGGCGACCATCGGACTGGTGCAAACCGACATCAAACGCGTCTTGGCCTATTCGACGGTGAGCCAGCTCGGATACATGTTTCTCGGTTGCGGGATCGGCGCCTATACGGCGGCTGTGTTTCATGTCATGACACATGCCTTCTTCAAAGCGTTGTTGTTCCTGGCGGCGGGGTCGGTGATCCATGCATTATCGGGGGAACAGGACATCCGAAAGATGGGCGGACTGAGCAGCCGAATTCCATGGACCCATCGGCTGTTTTTGATCGGCACCATTGCGATCGCAGGGATCCCTCCCTTAGCGGGATTCTGGAGCAAAGACGAAATTATGACCCATGCCTTCACCAATCATCACTATCTCTTGTATAGCATGGCGGCCGCCGGGTCGCTGATGACGTCTTTTTATATGTTCCGTCTGACCTATTTGACGTTCTACGGTACTTCTCGGATGGATCATCATACGGCCGAACATGTCCACGAATCTCCGATGATCATGGTTGCGCCCTTAATGGTCCTTGCTTTCCTCTCGATCGTGGGTGGATTGATCTTAGGGGTTCCCCCGGAGCATGGTTGGTTGCATGGATTTTTGGGACCCGTTGTCGAGGTTGGGGGTGAGCATGGGGTCAGTGCAGGCATGGTGTTTCTGGTGATGAGCATTGCGCTCGTCATTGCCGTGATGGGATGGGGACTCGCGCATTTCCTCTATTCTATGAGCCCGGCGACTCCGGAAGGATGGGCGGGGAGATTTTCCACGATGTATCGGATCTTATTGAACAAGTACTATGTTGATGAACTCTACGATCGCATTTTCGTCGAGCCGCTCAAACGTCTGGGCGCAATGCTTGACTGGTTCGATCGTACGGTCATAGACGGAATCGTGCGCGGAGTGGGACGGCTCACCGATTGGGGGGCCTCCGGTTCCACATGGATGGAGAAGTATATTATTTACGGCGGCCTGAACGTGATTGGATACAGTAACCATCTCGCAGCTCGTGAGGGTCGGAAGTTGCAGAGTGGAATGGTCCATCATTATGCCGCCATCATCGTTGCGGGGCTCTTCCTTCTGGCTCTTGTCGTTCAATTGTTTGCTCAGATGTAGGGCTTAACCCGACTAGGCTGCGTCTATGCTCGAAGAACTCACAGCCGGATTTCCGATTCTGTCCTGCATCCTATTTCTCCCAATTGTTGGGGCGGCTGTACTTTGGCTGTTCGATGAAGAAGATATGGTCCGGACCTCAGCCCTCACCATTGCGCTGGTGGAGCTTGCGCTCTCCGTATTTGTCCTGCTGCGTTTCGTGCCGGAATCGGCCGCCATGCAGTTCACAGAGCGTGTCCGGTGGATTCCGGCGTTAGGTATCAGCTACCACCTGGCAGTCGATGGAATCAGCGTATTGTTCGTTGGGCTCACAGCTTTTCTGACGGTCTTGGTGGTGATCTACTCATGGGATACGATCCGACACCAAATCAAACTCTACATGATGTGTCTGTTGGCGCTCGAGACGACGACGATGGGCGTCTTCGTGTCGCTGGATTTGATCCTGTTCTTCGTGTTCTGGGAGCTGATGTTGATTCCCAGCTACTTCCTGATCAAACTCTGGGGAGGAGGGGCAGAACGTCACTATGCCGCGCTGAAGTTCGTCCTGTATACGCTCTTGGGCAGTGTATTTATGCTGGTAGGCATTGCATTGCTGAACATCAATTACCATCAATGGGCTTCGTTGCATCACACGGATCATATCTATTCGTTTTATTTTGCTTCTTGAGCTCTTGACAGTGCCGATGGCGTTTTCAACGTCGCCGAACCGAAACCGGAGTTGCTCGCGGACGGTGTTCCAATGGCGGTCGGCGGAGCGTTGTTGATGGTGACGCTGCCCACGCCAGGCAACGTGGACGGCTGGTTGAGGTTGTCAATAGCCCGGACGCCAATCGCCTGGGAAGTCGGACCTGGTCTGTGTTGCCGCGACCACAAAGGGTGTGGTCGCGGTCGCCGTCGTGCCTGACACTGGCACCGTCACGATGATATCCCCAACCGCGAAGGTCGTGCCGCTCAGGTCGAATTGAATGCTCTGCAGCGATCCAGACGCAGACGTGGCGGTTGCGGAAAGGGTAACGGTGCCGCCTTCCTGCGTGACAAACGGCGAACCATTGAACGAAGCCACCGGCGGCTCGTTGATGCTGATCAGGTAGTCTTCCACTTCACCATCTGCCGCCAGCGCGCCATAGGACAGGCTCGCCGTGCTGACACGGAAGCGAGCATAGGTGTTGCCGAGGACTGCACCAAGCGGCGGCGTGATGGCAACCGGTTCCCGTGCCTGCAACGTGGCGCCGGTGAGAACCTGTTCGCCGGGGTCGGCAAAGCTACCATTGCCGTTCCAATCAAACGAGGCTTGCACATGGCCGGGCGCGTTGCCGATGGTGTAGGTGATGTTGGTCGCAACGGTCGGCGCCATCGTGGGAATGGGAGCAACGCCGTCTTCGTCGTTATTCGTGACAACCTGTGTGAAGCGGACAGCAGTGTTGTCGGCCGGTTGGCCAGAGCCAAGGAACGATTGCGTGCCAGCGGTCCCGGTGGGGATCAGCGCTGGTGCTGCCCGTACTACCATCGTTGACCATGTGCTGGTAGTGGTATTCAATCGCGTTGGAGCCTTCGAAGAATTTCTCCTGGAAAGTGTAATCTGCGTTGGAGCTACAGCAGTTCGGAATGCCGTTGAACTCGACAATGAGAGTCCGGAAGTGCTGCTCCCACCACTTGGTAAGCTACTGGTGCCGGGGGATACATTGTTCCAGAAGCCGGCGGCGACGTTATCGACGCCATCGCCAGGAGTTGGTAGGGCATCACCCGAGCAGCAACCATTGCCGGTGGTGGAAGTAAATGTCACGAACCCATTCGAGCTAATGTAAAAGTTCGTGTAGTTAATGCCGTAGAAATTAAAGGTAAAGCCAATAGGCAGGCGCCGCTGACCTGATCGTCTGCCAGGGACACCGGCGTGCCGGTCCCGGCGACAGGCTGTTGAAACTGTACGTCGTGGGGGCCTGCGTATAATTGATAGTCGCGCCGTTGAGATCGTCGCCATTGGCTCCAGCGGACGGCTGGCCGTCCATTTCAGTATCACGTAATGCACCGAGAATCGGTCCAGTGGACACCGCACTATGGCGAGCACCGTTGTTGGCCAGCGTCGTGCCATAGCTGTCCGGAGCATCGCCGAAGTCGAGCGGTGGGGCCGTGCTCGTGGTGATGGTCAACGACCAGCCGCTGTTGATACTGCCGGAGTCGCCGCCGACGAAAATCCTCAACGTAAAGGCTCCACGTTCCATTGGGGCTGGCCCCATTAAATGCAGACATGGTCGAGCCGTAGGGGCCGCTCGCGGGCGCGACCAGCGTCCGGCCGCCGTTTACGCTGTAGGGGCG
>CAWKJK010000027.1:0-22456 GCA_963849655.1 uncultured Nitrospiraceae bacterium | reverse complement strand
GTCCTCGCCGGCACAATGGGAATTCTCCAAGCCTCGGAGGCGATTAAAGAAATCCTCGGCATCGGAGAGACGATCGCTGATAAATTATTGATCTACGATGCGCTCGAGATGAAGTTCCGAAAAGTCGGTCGCCCCAAGGATCCGGCCTGTCCGCTCTGCGGACCAAATCCAAAAATCAAAGATCTCAGTCTGGACTACACCGTTACCTGCACGATCTAACGTGGCCGACCTCATCATCCCTCGACAGATTCTCAACGACATCATCGCCCATGCTAAGGAACTCACTCCTTACGAATGTTGTGGGCTCCTGGCTGGAACCAATGGGGTGGTCAACCGCCTCTATCGCATTAGGAACATCGTCGCGATGGAAGGCGCCCAAAACCTGTCATCATTCGATTCGGCAAAAGCCGCACATCTTGAGCGGCTTTCGCCGGCTGAGCGCGCAGAAATTGCGTTTGTCATGGACATGCAGGATTTCTCAACCGCGAAGAAAGACATGCGCAACAATGGACTTGATCTACAAGTCGTCTATCACTCGCACCCACACGACCCGGCCCGTCCATCGGACACCGACATAAAAATTGCCACAGACTACGAAGAGATTTGGCCCAAGATCAACTTGCCCCTTCCCGCCTATCTCCTGGTCTCACTTATGAAGCCGGAGCCGGACGTGAAGACCTATTGGATCAAAGCCGGTCGCGTCACTCCCACCGACGTGCTCATCGGCTAAGCTAAATTTTACGGTTCACATCGTCGCCGGAATGTAATAATGTTCTTCGGCGTCCTGAAAAAGGAACAATGCACATGCATGTTCGACGACGACTATTCAGCTTCGGCCTTTCCCTCACCCTGTTCGTGGCTGCTCTCATACCAATGACGGTCCTCGCCGAGGATCGCAGTTTTTATAGTCCGGTCATTTACATCGATACGGAGCAGAATCAGATTCTCATCTCCACGAGCGGAAAGGTCTTTTATGTTGAAGTGCCGGAGGCCGCGAAACCCCATATCGAAAAGCTTCCCATTTCCGGCCTTGTGGATTTCGTCGTTGAGATGCGAGGAGAAGATCAACGTCCGCTGATCAAAACCTGGAAGGTTAAATCCGGTGAATCAACCTGTGTGTACTTCAATGGGAAGGAATGTCAATAGGTGAAGGGCTTATCACTTCGGATTTTGCACTACATCAGCCAATAGACATCCTGTTGTCTCTCTTTCCTGATAGCGAACTCTCTATTCCGAGTTACTCAGCCGGCAACCCGAGGTTTCAACGAATCTTTGAGCCGCCTCGGCTCCGGAAACGGTTGCCCCAGCCAGGCATAGCTCGTCAAAACCGCCTCCATATTCAATAGATCTCGCTGCCCACCATGACACATCAGGATGGTATGATGGGTATCCATTCCTGTCGAACGAATGCATGTGCAGGTTCTTGTTTAGCGATGGATGGCAGCCTATGACATCGATCATCCCTCACATGCTCATCTTGCTGTTGTCTTCGTCGTCATGAATAAAACAAGGAACCGCCGCACGGGAGGAGGTAGGTATGCAGAACCAGCTTGATAGGTGGAGCAGAACCCTCGCAACAGTCATGTTTCTCACGTCGGCGGCTGGAGAGCTTATGGGCTGTGCTTCGCAACAGACCTTCTCATCACCGGAAGAAGGCAAGGTCGCGCTGGTAGAAGCGATCAGAGCAGACGATTCAGCGAGGCTACAGACCATACTTGGCCGGCACGGCCATGACTTATTCCGTTCCGGCGATACTGTGGCCGATCAACACTACCGCGAAACGTTTCTCAAGGCCTACGGCGAGGCACACTCACTGGTCGTCGAAGGGGAGAAGCGCGCGGTCCTTGTGATTGGTCGTAGCGCTTGGCGCATGCCCATTCCACTTCTGCAATCCGCCGGTGGCTGGAGGTTTGAAACAGCCCAAGGCGAACAGCAGATTTTGGCCCGCCGCATCGGACGTAATGAATGGGCGGCGATGCAAGCCTGCTTCGCCATTGTGGATGCCGTGAACGAGTACGCCACGCTCGATATGAATGACAATGGCATACCCGACTATGCCCCACGATTCGTGAGCACGCCGGGAACCAAAGACGGCCTCTATTGGCCGGCAAAGGCGGGCGAGCCGCCGAGTCCCCTGAGTCCGCTGCTGGCTGCCGCAATGAGCGAAGGCTATAGCGACTCGACCTCCAAACCGCTGGCCCCCTACCATGGATATTTCTACCGGATTCTCACAAAGCAAGGCGAGGCTGCACCAGGTGGAGCCTACGACTATGTGATCAAGGGCATCATGATCGGCGGATTTGCTCTCATTGCATATCCGGCGGAGTACGGTGTCTCCGGCATCATGAGTTTTCTGATCAATCAGGACGGGGTGGTCTACGAACAGGATCTAGGGAAGGATACTCTCCTGATTGTGTCCGAGATAACCGCCTTCAATCCCGATAGACAGTGGAGGAGCGTGAGGGTCCTTGCCAAGGATCGATAGCGCTTGCGGGAATCAGGAGGGAAGTAGGAGTACCTAGATGATGAGTGTTGCCACTTTGGGTCGAATCCTCTGTTTATCAGTCCTGTGCGTGAGCGTTGGGTGTACCGCCGTGCCGCGTAAATATCTGCGTGAGGCCGTTCCAAATCTCACGTTTTCGACGCTGGCTGCCACACCTCATCTCTATCAAGATCGCCTTGTTCTATTGGGCGCTGTCATCGTGAAGGAAGAAATGCGGGACGGAGACCTCTGGTTGCACGTGAAGAATCGCCCGCTCAATGACAACTACCGCCCTCAGCTTCCGCCCAGTCCAAACGATCACGAAGGCGGATGGTATTGGATCGTCGTGAAGAAACATCACACGCTTCCCCGTTCTTACCGCCATTGGGCCGATATGACCATCGTCGGTCGTGTCACCGGCGCCGATCCTGAAGGCCAACCGCTTTTGCAGTTGGTGTATGCACGAGGGTGGGGAATGACATCGGAGCATGATGGAGTATGGGAGCATACTGTGGATGCGAACTATCGAGCAGCGACGCCACCGAAGCTCATCCGGGAGTCGGACCAGTTCCAGTAATACGCGCATCGAAGACTGTCCACACATGAATCCGATACTCAAACCGACAGGCACCTGTGAAAGCATCTCGATTGTTGCTGATGACTAAAAGATAATGGGCTGGACATCATGGAGACAATGCTTGCTTGGATCCACAACTATGAATACCCTGCCATTGTTCTGCTGCTCACGTTGGGGATTGTCGGCCTCCCGATCCCTGATGAAACACTGCTGCTATTTGTCGGCTATTTGAGTTTTAAAGGTGAACTGTCGACACCTCTCTCACTGTCAGCCGCCGTGCTGGGCAGCGCCTGCGGGATCACGATCAGTTACGGCCTCGGTCATCTCTTGGGTGCACGCGTCCCCACGACACTCGGGCCATGGCTCCATATCAACCAGGCACGCTTTCTTACTGCGCAGCGGTGGGTCAGCAAATGGGGAAAGTATGGACTCCTTGTTGCCTACTTTGTACCTGGATTGCGACATCTAGGCGCACTCATATTAGGTGCATCCGGACTTCAGTATCCCACCTTTGCAATCTTTGCCTACACAGGCGCGGTGGTGTGGTCTACAACATTCATCACAGCGGGTTATCTTCTCGGTGAGCAATGGGTGGCTTCTTCCGCAACGCTTCACCAAACGTTCCAATGGATCGGCGTTGGGATCGTGATTACCGTGGTGGGGCTGATGATGGTGATGATGCTTCGACGTTCATCACGTAGGTTATAGAGATTCGACCGCACCACAGTATCTCGCCATGGGGGCAACGAACGAATGCGGCAGCGCTCGGCATAGAGGCAGGTCAATGCTTAAACGTCTGATCCAGGTTTCGCTTGAGAAGAAGCTCGCGGTGGGCCTCGGTGCCGCGCTCATCCTCTTGCTTGGAATCGGGATCATTTCCTATCATAGTACGGCTGACCTCATCGTTCGTGAATCCCGAGTCGTGCAAACGCACGAGATCAGAGAAACGATTGAGCAGTTGCTTCTCCTCGTGGAGGACCTGGAATCCAGACAACTGATCGATCTGCTGACAGGTGAACGGCAATACATGCCATCATATCGTGAGAAGAGTCAGAGCATGGAGGCCGCCTTGCGCACCCTTGCCGACCAGACGTTGGAAAGTCAGGTTCAGCAACAACATGTGCTGACGTTACGCCGTCTGATCGATCTGAGAGTGACACAATTCCAAACATTGATCGACCTCAGGGATGCTGAAAAGATCGACATTCATGAGATGAAGCTGCGCCTCGACGCCGGCGCCGAGACGATGGACAAGATCAAAGTCGTGCTTGGTAAGATGCGGGAGCAGGAGCAGATGTTATTGGCAGGCTGGTCGAAGCAGACAGACAGCGCAGCCGCGTTCACGTTGTCGCTCATCTTTGGTGGAACCCTCTTGACCATTGTCCTTGCCGGCGGGGGAGGACTCGTGATTTTTTACGACTTAGCGAAGCGTCGCCAGGCTGAAAAGGCTGTAACGGTAGGTCACGCCCGTCAAGCCTTGATTTTGCGCAGTTTGCCTATTGTGATGTACTCTGCAAAGCCTTCAGGAGACTATGGCGCCTCGTGGGTCAGTGAGAACAGTGAGACGGTGACCGGTTATCCACCAAAAAGTTTTGTGGATAATTCATCCCTCTGGGCATCGCGTCTTCATCCCGACGATCAGGAGAAGACGCTGATGGAATTCAGTAAACTGTCCGAAACCGGCGCACTGGCGACTGAGTACCGCTGGCAGACACACGACGGCGGGTACCGCTGGTTCCGCGACCAGGCGGTGCTGATCCGACGGTCGGACGGAACCCCACAGGAACTCGTCGGCCTCTTGGCCGACGTCACCGCACAACGACAAGCGAATGAACTCATTCGTAGGCAGGCCGACATCATCAATCAAATCCAAGAAACGGTTATCACCGTTGATATGAACGGGTACGTAACGAGCTGGAATAGCGGGGCAGAACGAATGCTTGGATATACGATACAAGAGGCCCTCGGCAAGCATATTTCATTTGTCTATCCGGCGGATGACCGCGAGTTCCTGGAACGTGAGGTGCTGACCCCTGTAAAAACCAAAGGAACCCACCAACTCGAAATCCGGAGACGCACCAAGTCCGAAGCGCTACGGTTTGCCCACCTTTCGCTCACCTTGCTGCGGAATGACAGTGGCGCTCCAATCGGCATCGTCGGCTGTTCTATGGATATCACCGATCGGAAACGTGGAGAGGAGGCGTTGCTCAATTCTCGCAACCAACTTGCGGCGCTCGCCGTTCGCTTGGAGTCGGTGCGTGAAGAAGAACGGGGACGAATCGCTTTGGAGGCTCATGATGTGTTGGGGCAAGCCTTGACAGGCTTAAAACTGGATGTGTCGTGGGTTTACAAGCAAATCGTCGAATCTCATGGCTCGTTCGAGCCCTCTGCTGTCCTGTCAAGACTGGCTTCGTCGTTAGAGCTCGTTGACTCCACCATTCAATCGGTGCGTGAAATCGCGACGACATTACGGCCCGGTGTGTTGGATCAGCTCGGCCTGGAGGCAGCGGTTGAATGGCAAGCACGTGAGTTTCGCCATCGGACCGGAATTGCCTGCGCTACCAGTATTTCGCCGGATCGCATTGATGTGGGAGACCAACAATCGACCGCGCTCTTCCGCATCCTTCAAGAGGTGTTGACGAACGTGGCGCGGCATGCCCATGCCAGCGAGGTGGACATCCGACTGGAAGAAACCCGTGAGCAGGTGATCCTGCAAATCAGGGATAACGGTAAAGGCATTACTGCCGCCGAAAAGTCCGGGCCGACATCATTCGGCCTGCTGGGGATGCGCCTACGCGCCCAACAGCAGGGCGGTGCGTTCGACATTCACGGCACACCGGGAATCGGAACAATGGTCACCGTCAGAATGCCGCGTTCTCGGACAAGCGATGATTAACATTCTCCTTGCCGATGATCACCCGTACCTGCGACGGGGCCTGACCCAGATACTCACTGATGAGTTCTCCGGAGCCGTGATCGGTGAAGCCTCGAATGTCCATGAGTTGGTGGAGCAGGTACAGCAACGCCGGTGGGATGTGGTTGTGTTGGATTTAACCATGCCGGGACGCGGCGGGTTGGAGGGGTTGCACGAGCTAAAACGGCTTTTCCCAAACCTTCCCGTCTTGGTATTGAGCATGCATCCGGAGGACCAGTTTGCCGTACGGGTGTTACGTGCCGGTGGGGCCGGGTATCTGACGAAGGAAAGCGCTCCGCAGGAATTGGTACAAGCCATCAAAGCAATCTCGCGCGGAGGGAAATACATCACACCCAAAACGGCTGAACTCCTGGCATCGCACGTTCATCAACACGACGACCATGAGCGACCGCTTCACAGTTCCTTGTCCGATCGCGAAGACCAGGTGTTTCGCCTGATTGCCGGCGGCAGCACGATCACGGAAATCTCCGACCAACTGTCCCTCAGCATCAAAACCATCAGCACCTACCGTACCCGCATCTTAGAGAAGCTGAATCTCAAGACCAATGCAGACCTGGCCCGCTACGCGGTACAGCATCACCTCGTGGAATGATCACCCTATCCGGCCCCTCTCGTATCTTTTCAACGTAGTTCACCGTCAGTGGTCATAGACCCATGGCTCCCCCATTTTGCCAAGTCGCTTCCGTATCGGACGACTCCTACAGACAGCTCCATCCGACTCCCACATATACGAGCGCCTCAGTCCTATCCTCCTGAATGAGGCGATGGGTGTTCACTACAATTCACGACCTTTCGACGCTCATGACCTCGCGGACCTTGTGCTGGGCCGAATCAAGTACGCCTCCGCGGATGAGATGACCGAAGGCAAGGAGGAGTGAGATGAGTTGTCCGCGTTGCGGAGGAATGTTGGCAGCCGACCTTGCCGCTGCGATGGACGAATTGGTCTGTGGGTGGGCGGTCATTGAGGGTCCCTACTGTCATTGCGACGAGGATGACAGTTCGATGCGAGCCTGTCCGCTGCGAGACAAGAGCGACAATTCTACAGAGCGTCCGGATGGCAGCGCGACATCGGAGAGGAGAAGACCATGATCGGCTATGGGAAACGTTTGTTGCTCATCCATGATCCGGAGACAACGCCACTGCCTCTCACCACAAGACTCGAGCAGGAGGGATTTGTCGTTGTGCAGGTGCATGGTGGGGTTCAGGCACTGTGCGAGATACAGTTTCGCCACTTTGATGCGGTCGTCATCGACTCTCACATCCCTGACCTCAATGGGCTCGATCTCCTGAGGCAATCCCGAACGACCTGGCCTAAGATACCGATCATTTTATTCGCGGAAGCCGACGGGGATAAGTGCGACGTAGCGGAGGCCCTAGGAGCGTTTGCCTGGACTCGAAAGTCATCTGACCTCAGCATCCTGTTGAATATGCTGAGCGTGGCCATGAATCAGCGAGGGGAACGGGAATCCGTACAGGAGCAGCATCATGCAGAGCCGACTACGCCTATCGGTAACAGGCCGGCTCGATGCGACGGGGTGTCTGGATTGTTGTGAGGGTATAACCCAGGTGCTGCTTATCTTCCTCTGTTGCCTCGTGATGACTAGTGCGGTCCTCTCCTTTGGACTGATGCTGTGGTTCGTCGTGCTGGGAATTGTGTGGTTCATCATGCCGGGGATGAAGGAGGGCCGAGGTCAGCCGACAGAGGTGCCCATCGGTCGGCGTGGCGAACCGAGATCTCGGCTCGATTCTAGAGCAGTTTGATATGAGGAACGGGTCGAGGCGCCGCGCAAGTGGAGAGTCCAGTACTCAGGCCATGCGTGTGATAGCATGACGTGAAATGAACCGTGTCAAGGATTGGAGGGGGGCCGATGTTCAACAGGCAGCGCATAATATCGAGAATGGAGAACAGGAGAACCATCTGTCGGTCGCGGGGCGCATTCTACTGGCTGTGGACGAGTCCGACAACTCCCATCGCGTCAGTGTCAGGTATGTGGGCGCGCTGCTGAGCCCGAACCCCCAACGCCGTCATCACCCTCTTTCATGTGCTCAAGCCCATGCCGCGACGATTCCTGGAGCATGGGGGATCGGAGAACCCGGCGATCGAGGCACAATTGAGCGCGCAGTTGCGCCATGAGCAGGACGCCTGGATTCAGAAGGAGCGGGAATCCGAGTGTCATGTCCTGCAGCAGGCCTGTGAGACGTTGACACAATCCGGGTTCGACATGAGCCGAGTGACGGTCAAGTATGGGCATGACGACGATATTGCGAGAAATATCCTGGACGAGGCCCGCAGTGGGCATCACGATACCATCGCCGTGGGACGGCAGGGGACCTCACGGATCGAACAGCTGTTCGGGGGCGGCACGACCGACCATCTCCTGCACGCCGCCAAGGGATTTGCGATCTGGGTGGTGGCATGAAAATAGGTGAAGACTCGTACCTTCTGCAATACCCTCAGAGACCCTTACATCTCGCGCCTCGACTTCCGGCCGTTCAGCTTCATGCTCCTCAGAACATCTTCACCCGCGGTGAGGACGCATGATGAACGGGAAGCCACGCGTGCTGATTCTGGGTGGAGGGTTCGGCGGCATGTATGCCGCGCTGGAATTCGAACGAGCGCTGGCGCGTGGGAGCCGACTTGGACGTGACCCTCGTCAACCGCGACAACTTTTTCCTCTTCACCCCGATGCTGCACGAAGTCGCCGCGAGCGACCTCGATATCACCAATATCGTCAGCCCGATCCGCAAGCTGTTGCGTCGCGTGACGTTCTTTCACGGCGACATCGAATCCATCGATCTCGTGCACAAACGAGTCGGCCTGTCGCATGGACACGAGACCCATTGCCACTCGCTGCCCTACGACCACTTGGTGCTGGCCCTCGGGTCCACCACGAACTTCTTCAACGTCCCGGGCTTGGCAGGCCTGGCGCTGACCATGAAATCGTTGGATGATGCGATTGTGCTGCGCAACCACCTCATCGCAAATCTGGAAGAGGCGGACTATGAATGCGGGGCGTCGCTCCGTGCGCCCTTACTGAATTACGTCGTGGCCGGCGGCGGGTTCGCCGGGGTCGAGACCATCGCGGCCATGAATGACTTTCTGCGGGAGGCAGTGCGATATTTTCCCCATCTGCGGGAGGACATGCTGCGGATCATTCTGGTCAGTGCGGGGAAATTCATCTTGCCGGAATTGGGGGAGAAGCTCGGCGCCTACGCGCAGCGCAAACTCATCGAACAGAAGGTGGAAATCCATGCGAGCTGTAAAGTCACCGCCGTGACGGACCTGAACGTCACGCTCAGCGACGGGACGACGATCACGACCAATACGTTGATCTGGACGGCTGGAATCTCCCCGCACCCCCTCTTGGATACCCTCCCCTGCCCGAAAACGAAAGGCCGGGTCCTCGTCAACGAGTACCTGGAAGTGCCCGGGTGGCCGGGCCTCTGGGCCTTCGGCGACTGTGCACTCGTGCCGGATCTCAAGACCGGTGGATCCCACCCCCCAACCGCGCAACATGCGCTGCGTGAAGGGAGAGTGGCGGCGCAGAATATTTTGGCCACCGTTCGAGGCGACCGGATGAGACCGTTCCTCTACTCGACGCTCGGGCTCCTGGCTCCCATCGGGAAACGGACCGGCGTCGCGAACATTCTCGGCGTGAACTTCTCCGGCTTCATCGCCTGGTGGCTGTGGCGAACGATCTACTTGCTGAAACTGCCTCGCTTCAAAAAGAAACTGCTCGTGGCATTGGACTGGACCCTGGATGTGCTCTTCTCGAAGGATCTGGTCCACTTTCGAACGAAGCGCTCCCGGATGCCGCATGCGGTCGCCAACCGGCAGAAGCCGCCTGAATCCTTCACGCCTCGCATCATCGACCGTCAGCCGGACTTCGGACTCCCAGCACCTGAGGACGATGCCTTGCTCAGACCTCCGCGATGAGGCTCGTGCCCTGACCGACTCGCCACGTACCATACGACCGGCGGAAGAAGAATTGAGAAATACGCTGGTTCAGGTTAGTCAGCACTGATCTGGTTCCAGTGAGATACGCGAATGAACGCTAGAGCGGACCCGCTTGGACTTCTTGCCAGCCTGAGAAAGAAAACGGAAGGAAGCTACTCGCCGCTCCCGGCCATGTCGTCGATAAGGGGTCGATTGATGTCGGTGCAGCCGGTACAGATCCTATCGAAGAGCGCTTCAAAGTCGGCGACAAAATTCTTTGCGTCCGGTAGTTTTTCGGCCATCACCTGATCATAGCAGGTGTCGCACAGCATCATGAGGCCTCGCGAAACCCCTACCGTTCTTCTCCCCGCGCTCCCAGTCATTGGTCCTACACCGATCCTTTCTGAAGGGCTACGAAAAAATCCTCGGCTTCGAGATCAATCCCGCATTGTGTGCATTCGTACGGATGATCGTTCCGGCGGGACGTTCAACGGTGTACTGATCGATTCGCCCCCGACAGACGTGGTAGAAGCGCCCGCGCGCATGTTCGTCATCCAGCGGATCACTTTCGTACATCAGCACCATTGATCAACCTTACCTGATGGTTCGCTCCAAGGAGTATACCGAGCGAGTCTTCGGACCCGCAACTGCCGCAATGCCTCGAAGGCCGAGGCTAAGGCTGAGGTCTAGGTTTAGCAGGAGTTTGAATTTCTTCGCCTCAACCTTGACCTGACGCCGACGCTACACTTGAAACTGAGCCTCGTACAGACCTGCATACACTCCTCCTCGGCTGAGCAGTTCGTCATGTCGGCCCTCCTCCACTAATCGACCGTTATCGAGCACCAAAATCCTGTCCACATCGTGAAGCGTGGATAATCGATGGGCGATGATGAACGTGGTTCGCCCCATGGTGAGCTCGGCCAACGCTTCGCGGATTTTCACTTCGGTCTCTGTATCAATATTGGATGTCGCCTCGTCAAAAATGACGATCGGGCGGATCTTTCAACAGGACCCGAGCGATTGAGACTCGCTGTTTCTGCCCAACCGACAGTTTGACGCCTCGTTCGCCGATCCAGGTATCGTACCCTTCAGGCAACGCCGTAATAAACTCATGCGCACGAGCGGCGCGTGCAGCCGTTTCCAGTCGAGCCTGGTCTGCATGCAAGTCGCCATATAAAAGATTGTCTCGAACCGTCCCGTTGAACAAGAACGGCTCCTGTTGCACGAACCCGATCTGCTGCCGTAGGTATGCAATCGGCACGTCGCGGACATCCTTCCCATCGATAACGATCGCGCCCTCTGTGACGTCGTAAAACCGCATCAACAGCTTCGAGGAGAGTGCTCTTCCCCGCCCCGCTCATCCCGACCAGCGCCACACGCTCTCCTGCCGGTACGGCCGTTGAAAATCCCTCAGCACCGGAACGTCAGGTCGATAGTGGAACTGCACCCGGTCGAATCGAACGGCTCCACGCGCACGATGGCTCGGAGCAACCACCCCAGGACGATCGGCAACTTCCGGAACCGTATCCAGCACATCAAAGACCCGCTCGCTCGCCGCCAATGCATGCTGCAACATATGATTGACCGAATGGATCTGATTGATGGGGACATAGAACATCGCCAGATAGGACAGAAACAACACCAACTCGCCGAGCGTGAGCCGGCCCTCCATGACTTCCCCCGCACCGTACCAAAGGATCAAGACGGTCCCAAGGCGGCGACGAGAATCATTCGCCGGCGAATACATCGACCACAAGACCATCGCCTTGAGGTTCTTCTCGCTGTACGTCCGGCTCAGCCGGTCGAAACGCGCTTGTTCGTACCCCTGACGGTCGAACCCCATCGTCTCCCTGATACCGGACAAGGCATCTTGTAGATAGCCGTTCAGTTCGGCGGCACTCTGGCGGGTCTCCCGATAATACCCATGGACCTTCGACGTAAACCAACTCGCGGACAAGGCAAGCAATGGGATCGGCAAGAGCGAGAGCGCCGCCAGTTTCCAATTGAGCATGAACAAGAGTCCCGTGATCCCGATAAGAGTCAGCGACGCCGTCAGCATGCCTTCGAGCCCGTCAATGAAGATCCGCTCGACATGCTCCGTGTCGTTGGTCACCCGGGACATGATTTCCCCTGTCGATCGATTCTCAAAATAGGTGATGGACAGACGTTGAAGGGCGGAGAAGATATGCCGGCGAAGATCGTGGACGACGGTCTGTTCAAGTTGATTATTCAGCCGGATTCTGAGCGAGGCAAACACGTTCTTGAGCACATAGGCTCCCACCAGGAGACCGATCGCCCATGGCAGCAATGTCGCCTGCTTCGCCTGAATCACATCGTCGATGATGATCTTGATGACCCAGGGGGGTACCAACTCCATCGCCGTCGCGCACGCGGCGCAGACGAGCGTCGCGATCGCAAGAGCGCGGTGGGGCCGAAGATACAGCAAGACGCGAAGAAGGGGTTTCACAACCGGCTCGACAAGGCGGGCATCAAATTACGTTTGTGGTCTCTTTTTTCCAATACTGCGCAAATTCATCAAGCTGAGTGAGGGTGGACATATCGGTCATCCGATCAAGAAAGACTTTGCCGATCAAGTGGTCGAGTTCGTGCTGAATACAGATCGCGTACAGTTCTGTCGCCTCGAAATCCAGGGGTTTGCCCTTCCGATCCAGCCCCTTGACCCGTACCAGTGAGGGTCTGGTCACCTTGCCCCTCAATCCATCGACGCTCAGACAACCTTCCCAGGTTTCCACCTGTTCGGGCCCGTAATACACGATCGAAGGGTTGATGAGGACCGTTTCTGGAAATCCGCCTTCACCGTTGCAGCCCATCACAACCAATTGAATCGAACGTGAGACTTGAGGAGCGGCCAGCCCGATGCCCGGTTCGTCATACATCGTTTCAAGCATGTCGTCGATCAACCGCTGCAGTTCCAAGGATTTGATTTCCCTGGAATCGATCGGAACGGCCGTTTTGCGAAGGATCGGATTCCCGAGTTTGGCGATTTTCAGCATCGTCCCTGTCTTCAGTTTCATGTCGTTATATTCGTAACATAGGAATCTCTTGGCCCGCAAGCTCCCCGGCTTCCCGTTACGAACTTCGTTTCGGCCGTTGCGGTTCGGGAATTTCAAAGATCTCCTTATTGGCGTCCCACCACTCGGTCCATTCGTTCGACCACGCCGCGCGATCCTGCTTGGCCGATGTGTCCCAATCGTGGAACTCGGTCTCATGGCGAGTCAGAATCCAGAGTGATTGCAATGCCGATAGCGCCACGAAGCGCTCGTCGTCACTCACCATCGGAATCAAGAGGGGGATGACGGCCTTCTGCCGGACATACCGCGCTTCGAATGCCGCAGCTTTTCTAACGGATGGATTGGGGTCTTTTGCCATGACTTCAATCGCCTCGGGCGCTTTCGTCGAATCCAGACGAACGGCAACGCGCAGGGCGTGTTCCCGCACCCGGGGAATTTCGCCCGGTTCCTTTGCCGTGGAGACGAGTGCTGGAACCCCGGCGGCTCCCTTCATCATCAGCAAGGTTTCGATGGCGTTGTACCGAATCCGCGGGCTCGGCATGGCCAGTGCCTGAATAAGAACGGGAACAGCCGGCTCTCCCAAATGCACGAATTCTCCCATCGCCCAGAATTCCTGTTTGCCTTCAAGCAACGGCAACAAGGCTTCCGCGCGCTTGAGCTCTTCAGGGCTGAGCGGGTTCTCATTGGGAGGAATCGAAACATCCGGCACATCTTGACTCTTTGGAGGCGCTTCATAGGGCATTTGAACTTGCCGGACCTGACCCTGATCCGCCCATGCTTCCGCTCCACCCACCAGGCCGAGCATCCCGATCATTCCCAGTCGGAACAGGAAAGATTGTCTCACGATGATGGCACTCCTTTCGTTCTTGTCCAATGCATCTGCCGACTGCTTATTCCTGCGCTTTAAGGTTATCACGGTGATGGACGATTTCGTAGAGAACCGGCAACACCACGAGGATCAAGAACGCCGCCGTCAGCATCCCTCCAACCACCACACGCGCCAACGGCTGCTGCGCTTGAGCGCCGATGCCGGTCGCAAGAGAAGCCGGCAATAGTCCGATCGCCGCGCCCAAGGTTGCCATTAGGATGGGACGCATCTGGACATCAACGCCGCGTATCACGGCTTGCCGCAACTCAACCCCTTCCCTTCGGAACTCTTCAATGCGCGAGATCAGCAACACGCCACCCAATATCGCAACGCCCAAGGTCGAAATCATTCCCACGGCGGCTGAAATACTGAAATGGGTATGAGTGATCACCAACGACAGGACGCCACCCACCAACGCAAAGGGAACAGCCGCCAACACCAGCAACGCATTCTTCAGTGAGTCGAACGTCGCATACAGCAAAAACAGCATGATGACGAGGCTCACGGGAACGATCGTGATCAGCCGTTTCTGTTCCTCCTTCAGTTGATCGTACTGCCCGGCCCATTCCATGTGGTATCCCTCCGGCAGCGTGACGTGCTGCGCCAACTTCTCCTGAGCTTCTTCTACCGTACTCTGAAGATCGCGATCCCGCACACTGAATTTGATCGGGATATACCGCTGATTGTTTTCGCGATAGATAATGAAGGCTCCGGTCTGCATTGTAATGGCCGCCACCTGTTTGAGCGGAATGCGTGCCCCATCCGGAGTGCTCACCAGAATATTGCCGATGGAATCGATATCCCGACGATATTCAGGAAGAAACCTGACGACCAGATCAAAAAGCTTTTCTCCCTCATACACCTGGGTCACCGCTTGACCACCGATGGCGGCCTGCACGACCGCATTCACATCGGAGACCCGCAATCCATAACGGGCGCTCGCTTCGCGATCGACTTGAATCAGCAAATTGGGCTGACCGATCAGCCGGAAAATACCTAAATCCTTCACACCGGGAATTTCTTTCATCACCGATTCGACCTCGACTGCCCTCGCATCCATGATTTTGAGATCGGAACCGAACAATTTGATCGAGTTCTCCCCTTTCACACCAGACATCGCCTCTTCCACGTTATCTTCGATAACCTGAGAAAAATTGAAAATAACGCCGGGGATGGTTTTCAGTCGTTGCTCAATCTCTTCGATCAGACGGTCTTTACTCAATCCTCGACGCCATTCCGATGCGGGTTTAAGATTCGCCAAAAATTCTCCGTTAAAAAAGCTGGTTGGGTCAGTCCCATCATCCGGCCGTCCCAGCTGTGAAACGACCGTTTCCACCTCGGGCGATTCCCGGAACGCGCGACGGATTTCGTTGGTCAGTCGATCGGCCTGATCAAAAGAAATATCGACCGGCATCGTGGCTCGAACCCATAAGTTGCCCTCCTCCAGAGGCGGCATGAATTCACCACCCAACGATTGCAATGCCAGAAACGCGAAGATCACCAGGCCTGTCGCAACACCAACCACCATGGTCCTATGCTCCAACGCCCATACAACAACTCTTGCATTGGCTTTGCGTACGGCATCGACCACGACTGTATCGGTCTCTCTGACCGACGACCGCAAGAGGAATGAACACAGCACGGGTGCGAGCGTACACGCCATCAAGAGCGCGCCAAACAGAGCAAACCCATAGGTAATGGACATGGGCGCGAAGATCTTCCCAGGGACTCCGGTCATCGTGAAAAGCGGCACAAAAGCCACCACGATGATCGCCGTGGAAAAAACAATAGGCCTGCCGACCTGGCCGGCGGCTCGGATGATGTATTGGTGAATCGTGAGCCCATGTGGCTTCCGATGCGCTAACTGGAAGAAGATGCTTTCGACCATCACCAACGTCGCGTCCACGATGATCCCGAAGTCGATCGCGCCCAATGATATCAAGTTGGCCGACTGTCCGACGAACACCATCATCGTGAAGGTAAATAACAGCGAGAGCGGAATGGTCAGTGCGACAATAAAGGCCGCGCGGAGATCGCCGAGAAACACGACCAAGACGATAAACACGAGCACCATACCGCTGATAAGAATGTCCGTAACCGTCTTCACGGTCGTGTTGATCAAGGCTGTTCGATCGTAGAACGTCTTGATCTTGACCCCGGACGGCAATTTCAATCCATTCAGCTCCTCGACCTTGGCTCGTACTTTATCGAGGACTGGTAAGGCCTTATAGCCGCGTTGCTGCAGCACGACGCCTTCCACTACGTCATCTCGATCATCGATCCCCACTTTTCCAAGACGCACGCGATGTCCGACCGTCACCTTTCCCAAGGTCTTGACGAAGATCGGCGTTCCATCTTTTTCAGCCACCATCACGTTTTCAATGTCATCAAGGTCATTGATGAGGCCCAGCCCTCTAATGTTATAGCTCTGCGCGCCGATCGTTAAATAATTGCCGCCGACATTGGCGTTGCTGTTGGCCAAGGCGGCCATGACTTGCGAAAGATTGACGCCGTAGCTGATCAGTTTCTCCGGGTCAATATCGACATGATATTCCTTCGTGGTGCCGCCGAACGTTGTCACGTCGATGACACCCGGCACGCGTTTAAACGCCCGCCGGACCTGCCAGTCCTGAACGGTTTTTAGATCGGTTACACTCGTGTCCTGACCGGTCAACTCATACCGATAGATCTCGGCGATGGCCCACCAAGGAGAAAGCATGGGCTGCACTCCTTGAGGCAGTTGAACGGAGTAGAGCCGATTCAACACTTCCTGGCGATCTTGAAAGATGCCGGTGTCGAAATCGAAGTACACCTTAACGTCACTGAGACCGAAAATCGAAAGCGATCGGATATCGGTTAATCCAGGGGTCCCGCTCAAGGCGACTTCCATGGGGATGGTAATTTGCCGCTCAATTTCCTCGGCCGAA
Source organism: uncultured Nitrospiraceae bacterium (assembly GCA_963849655.1). Taxonomy (GTDB): domain Bacteria; phylum Nitrospirota; class Nitrospiria; order Nitrospirales; family Nitrospiraceae; genus Nitrospira_D. The sequence continues at coordinate 5,698 of CAWKJK010000027.1, read as the reverse complement.
TATCCCGGAAGTTGGGTGATCAACTCCACCATCGGAGGGGATGGGTCAGGATAGGCCACAATGTCGAGGAGATGAAATGCATAGAGCCCCCCGAACAAAAACAGAAATCCGAGTGTGCAGACCAAGAATCGCTGTACCAGTGAGATCTCGACAATTCTGGCGATCATGGATTCATTGTGCTCGGTGGCGCTGCGGAGGCAGGACAGATTCGTCGATTAGGTGCCCTTGACCTGTTGCCCGTTTATCAAGACTGCGCCTTTGGTCACGATCCGCTCTCCTTGCGTTAGCCCTTCGAGGACGCGAGTTCGATCCGGCGAGATATTTGCGGTCCTCACTTCCCGCTTCACATACCGATTTCCTTCTTCAACCACGTAGACAAACTGCTTGCCGTCTGCTTCCAGGACCGCTTCGCGGGGTACGGTGAGGAATGGTCCGATGCCGCTGACGTCGAGTTGCAGCCGAGCAAACATTTCCGGTTTCAGTTCGTGCGCCTCATTTTTGACGAGAGCCCGAACCTTGATCGTTCTTGTTGAAGGATCGACCACGTCTCCCACCGCGATGACTTTGGCCGGAAACTCAACATCAGGATACGCTTCAACCTTCACGACAGCCGACTGTCCTTCCCGTACGAGCGCGAGGTCCCGCTCGTAGACATCGGCCACAACCTGTAGCACGTCGAGATCGGCGATTGTGAACAGCACATGGTCGGCATCTCCGGTCACCGACTGACCAGGCGTGACGGTACGTTCGACGACGACCCCGGTCAACGGACTCTTCATCTCGAATCGTGACGTGATCCGCTGCTTATCCAGGGGCTTGCTCAGCTCTTTCGGCGCAACCCTAAACGAAAGCAACCGTTCTTTTGCGCGGCGAAACTCCGCTCGCGCCTTGACCAATTCATTTTCGTCCAGCTTCAAATCTTTCAACGGAAGCGCCTTGTCTTCGTAGAGATCCTTGGCTAATTCATACGCTCTCGCGGCATATTGCAAATCAGAGACTTCCTTTACATATTCCGAATATGCCTGCGCGATATCCGGACTATCCACGATGAGTAAGATATCTCCGGCTTTCACCTTCCCCCCAAGATGTGCCCACACTTCCACGACTCGCCCTTGTAACGGCGAAGAAATCCGCGAGTACCGGTCCTCACCGTAGGCGATCTTGCCCGACAGCATGAGACCTTGCCGAGATGAACTGTACTCGACGATCATCGTCTCGACAAGAGATCCCGATTCACCATGGGACGGCGTCCCGGTTTTGGCAGGCTGGCGTGTTGCCGCATCAAGTCTCGAAGGTTGGTCGCTAGGACCGCATGTGGAAAGAAATAGGACGGTCCAGATTAAAGCGAAGGCTGAGGGAAGACGGGGGAATGGGTTGCCGGAATATCCCAGAAAGGCTTTCATCTGTGAATTTGAGACCTCAACGCGATTCTTGCCGGCTGCATCATGATGCGATGTCCTGTCCGACGGCACTCTCCAGTTGAATCACAGTCCGTTGGTAATTGAACAAGGCTTCAATATAACTTTGCTGAATCGTCCTCGACGTCCTGGCTGCATCGAGCAAATCAAGCAGAGTGACTCCCCCTCGTTCATAGGCTCGCTCCACAATCGCAATCGTCGATCGGGCATCATCAAGCACCCCTCCCAGGAACGCTTCGACCAATCGACGACTTTCGATCAAATTGCGATAGGCGACATCCACTTGATTCTCGACTTGATTCAATGTCTTGCCGAGGTCCGCTCTCGCAGCCTGCATCGCGGCCTCCGCCTGCATGATACCCCCTTGGTTACGATTGAACAACGGCAGCGGCATGCCAAGACTGAACGTCATCTGATTAGGGTTGTCGGGTCCATGCGAGCCTTGGGTGCCATAGCCCGCGCCGACGGTGACATCGGGAATCCGGTACGCTTTGGCGAGCTTCAGTTCGGCCTCGCGCTGTGACAGCGTAGACTGTTTTGCACGAACATCAGGTCGTCCGTCGACGGCAATGGCACGGAGCTTGACCATGTCGGGATCCAGCCGTTTGTAATCCAGTTCGGTGGTGAGATCCAAGTCGTTCGCCGGCGAAACTCGTAACAATTGCCGAAGATCAGATCGGGCCGACTGCGCTTCTTGAATAGCCTGAATCACTTGGGAGTGGAAGTCGATAAACTGCAACCGAATACGGATCAAATCGACCTCGGCAATATAGCCCTTCTTGAATCGAATCGTATTGACCTCAAGGATCCGTGAGAAACGATCCCTATTTTCTTCCGCCAAAACCAGCCGTCTCCGCGCCAGTTGAACACGGTAGTAGGCATCTTTGACGGCGAAACTCAGTTGTCGAATCACATCTTCAAAGGCAGCCTCCGCAGACTGCCGTCCGTATTCCGCGCTCTCGATCCGATAGCCCCGTTTACCCGCCAACTCGAACAGCTGCTGAATCATCGGAGCGATCTCTCCGCTGTTCCTCAGCGTGCGGCCTTGGACCGGTGAGCTCTGCAGTCCCATTGAGGCAACAGGGTTCGGAAACAGTCGGGCGGTAATCTGCTGTCCCTTGCTGAACTCAATTCCGTATTTCACGATCAGCAGATCGAGGTTCTGACGTAAAAAGAGCCCGATCGCCTCTTCGAGGCTCATGCGTAAAGTTTGTGCTGAGGGTATGGTAACCGGTGGTGCCTCCTCCGAAACGACGCTCATCAACTGCCCGGCTGACAGGGATTCACCACCAATGGAAATGCTGCTTGAGATGGCGAGGCAGAGGGAGGCAATCTGTAGTCGTCGAACCATGCTCTCATCACGCTATATACGGTGCATATGCGAAGGCGTATCTTCTCCGTCCATAGGAGGCCCGGCAAATTATACTCGATGCACTCGTAGATAGGGCAATGAAAGAGGTTCCTAGAAATCCTGATGTGCATGAGGTTGAGAATGTAGAGCAGCGGAGTAGCCGGCGAGGCGTTGAACTACCATCAACGTTCCGTGGAAGCGTCTGCCTCTCGCAAATGCTTCCTCACCCGAACTTTCTCATGATGCTTCCGAAGCAACTGCCGACGGATGATGTCGCTATTTTCTGCGACAATCTTCACCAGACGATCCATATCTTCGGCATGGTCCCGAACCAGTTCGGACAGCTTCTGTATCTGCCCCTCTAACTTTTCCATGCGCCAGGCCATGTTGCATAATGGGCCTGAGGATTTCTCAGGAAGCTTCGTCGCACGCCTGGAATCGACTCCTGGGAGAGCCGCGACAACGACATCTCGCTTCATGCTCGCTCCTTTGTTCATGGATCAACCGATCCGAGATGCTCAATCCGGTGTTCTGGTGGCTAGTATTATCCGCATGGAACGGGAAGTCAACGATTCTGCTTCCTTTCTATTTCATGAAGGTCCTGCTACAATTCGGCCCATGAAGCACATTTTCACCATGGTGCTGGCCGGCGGGAAAGGCGAACGACTCTTTCCGCTGACGGACCAACGCGCGAAGCCGGCTGTTCCCTTCGGCGGGAAGTATCGTATCATCGACTTTACGCTCAGCAATTGCCTAAACTCCGGACTCCGTAAGATCGTCGTGCTCATCCAATACAAGTCGCACTCGCTCGATCGTCATATCCGCACCGGCTGGAATATTCTCAACGCCGAACTGGGCGAGTACATCGCCTCGATTCCTCCTCAACAGCGTATCAGCGAAGATTGGTATCGAGGCACCGCCGACGCGGTGTATCAGAACTGTTCCTGCTCGACGGAGATCACCCGGAGTTTCTGCTGATCCTCGCCGGCGATCACATTTACAAGATGAACTATGCGGAGATGTACCATTGGCTGATCGCCAAGAGCGCGGATGCGGTCGTCGGCGCCATCGATATTCCCGTCCAGGAGGCCACTCGCTTCGGAGTCATCGCGGTGGACGAAGACTACCGGATTACCCGCTTCGATGAAAAGCCGGCGAATCCCATTCCACTCCCCAACGATCCCGGCCACGCCTTTGCGTCGATGGGCATCTACCTGTTTCGTACAAAGGCGCTCCGCGAACACCTGATCGCCGACGCCCGAGAGGGCAGCGCGCACGATTTCGGGAAAAATATCATTCCCAGAATGATCGAAGAAGGGCGTGTCTACGCCTTTAAATTTCAAGACGCGAACAAAAAAGCCGTGAAGTACTGGCGCGACATCGGAACGCTCGACGCCTACTGGGAGGCGAACATGGATCTCGTCGCGGTCGATCCTCTCTTCAACCTGTACGACTCCGAATGGCCGATCCGAACCTATCAAGGACAATTTCCACCGGCCAAGTTCGTCTTCGCGCAGGACTTTCAGGGCGGACGGATGGGAGTGGCCCTCGATTCCATCGTCTGCGGCGGCTGCATCGTGTCCGGCGGCCGGGTCCAAAACTCGGTGTTTCCCCCAACGTCCGCGTGCAAGACCATGCGGATGTGCGTGAATCCATTATCATGGAAAACGTGACGATCGGCGCGCAGAGCCGCATCAGACGCGCCATCATCGACAAGGATGTCACCATCCCGCCTCATACGGAAATCGGGTACGACCGAGAGGCCGACGCGCAACGATTTACCGTCACTGAATCAGGCCTGGTCGTCATCTCAAAGGGAATGAAACTGCATGCCGCCGTCGATCCATCCGGTTGATCTCATTACTGCGCTCCGCCACAAGCATCTAACCCCAGCCATCGTGTTTCTCACCTCGCGCCGGGCCTGCGACGAGGCCATGCAGACCTTCGACCATGCCGATCTCGTACTCCCTCCGGCACGGCAGGAGGCGATCGCCGTCGTATTGAACGGGTCACGACTCAATACCCCAGCATCGCCGAACACCCGTTCATTCCCATCGTAAGCGGATCGGCGTTGCGGCCCATCATGCCGGGCATCTGCCTTCTTGGAAAATCGCGATCGAGGAGCTGATGCGGCAAGGCCATCTCGATGCCGTCTTCGCCACGACGACCCTGGCGGCCGGTGTCGATTTTCCCGCCCGCACGGTCGTCATCACTCAATCGAGCATCCGCAAGTCCCGTGACTTCACCGACCTGACCATCGGCGAAGTCCAGCAGATCGCCGGACGAGCCGGCCGCCGCGGAAAAGATCATGTGGGATTTGCGATCATGACTCCCTCTCCCTATATCGATCTGACGGTTCTGACCAAGGGATTCACCGGACAGCCGGAAGCCATCAACAGCCAGTTTACCATCAGCTACCCGATGGTCTTGAACCTCCTGAAGGCCCATCCCCATGAGCACATTCAAGGAATCCTGGCCAAGAGTTTCGCTCAATTTCAACTGAATCAGCGCGCGGAACTCCTCGAACAAAAACTAGACGCAGTGCACGCTGAGATGGAACCGTTCGGTCCTCGAGTCTGCACGGACTGGATCACCCAATGGCACACCTTCGACCATGCGCGAAGACACCGCCACACGCGACATCAGACGCACCGATCAGAACCGCCGGAGATTTCGGCCCGGTTGCCGTTCCTGACGCCTGGGCGTGTCGTAGGACTCAGCAGAGGCCGAGGGATTGTGCTCCGGCAATATCGGAGCAAGGGCCAAAAGAATTCCATGCTCACCGTCTTACGACCGGACAGCGCCGTCACCGAATGCCCTGTCACTAGCGTGAAAGAAGTCTACGATCGCACATACGACTGCGCGGAAACGCCGACATATCCTTGGTGTTCCACCGAAACGTTCGATCGATTGAGTCATCAATTAGAAG
>CAWKJK010000026.1:0-37716 GCA_963849655.1 uncultured Nitrospiraceae bacterium | reverse complement strand
AGCTCCGTCCTTGAAAAAGGGCGGGGCTTTCTTTTTGTATTATCCCCTTTAACCGAAGGAGGCACTGATGGCTAAAAATGACCGCTTCGTCGTGAGGCATGAAAACGGCTGGGCGGTGAAGAAGACAAAGGCCGGAAGAGCCAGTTCGGTCCATGAGACGCAGAGAGGCAGAAAAACGAGCAAAGGAAATCGTTAACAACCTTTGGGGGTGGGGAAGTCCGCTTCAGGCTTCCAGATCGGCATAGGCCGTCATCAAGATCACATCGACGAAGATGCCGCTCGCCCGCTGTTTGGCGAGCCAATCGAGACCGTTTTCCCCCGGCATCACGTTATCGAGGATCACGACATCGAAATGCTGAGCGTCGAGCCGGCGCGACGCTTCCTTCGTATCCGACGCCTCCTGGATCGCCTGACAGCGCGGCCCGAGCGTCTTGACCAGGAAGTTCCGCATCCCCGGCTCATCATCGACGACCAGAATCGACGCTTGGGCCAGCCATGGCCCGAACTCCGGGTCGACCACAGGCTCAACGACTTCGTGGATTGAATCCATCGACATGCGGGTCTCTCCCGACGCCGGCCACGAAAAAAAGACGGCAAACACAGGACCGGCAGTCAGCGTATCACATCAACGCTGCGGACTTCTGTAACTGTATTGTCCAAGAGCCAAGGTCTTACTTTGAGGAAGACGTAGAGAGTGGTATACATTGGTTGGGAATTTCGTGTGAAGCATTCAAGCACGTAGGCTTAGACATCGGCCGATTCAGCAAATAGGAAGCCGATCATGGCGACGAAGAACTCAGTGAGGCAAGCCTTGTCGTCAATACGAGCGAAGCCGGTCCTTCACGGCGTGAAATTCTGCTTCACGGAAGCAAGGTAATGGCCAGTATAGGGGTTGCTGCCCTGCTTGGTAACCCGGGAACCTTCTCAAGAGAATCATATGGAATGGACCGATCAGCAATGAGTCTCCTCAATTCACTGACGCCCGTTCGCACGGCTCTACTGGTGATCGACATGCAGCGTGACTTTCTCCTGCCGGAGGGTTACGCGGCGCAGGCAGGACTCGACATCGCGCCGCTGGTCGCGGCCATCCGTCCGATCGAAAAGCTGCTTGCAGTGGGGCGAAAAGCCGGACTACTGATCGTGCATACCCGCGAAGGCCATGCGCCGGACCTGTCCGATTGCCCGCCATACAAACTGGAGCGGAGTCGAAGGGCCGGTGCGGAAATCGGCTCGAAAGGCCCGCTCGGTCGTCTGCTGGTGCGGGGTGAAGTCGGGCACGATTTCGTGGAGGCTTTACGTCCCCTGGAGCAGGAGATCGTTATCGACAAGCCCGGCTATAGTGCGTTCACTCACACCGGATTGCAACCAGTGCTGACGAAGCGCGGCATTGAAACGCTCATCCTAACGGGTGTCACCACGGAAGTGTGTGTGAGCTCGACGTTGCGCGCTGCAATCGACTTCGGCTACCGCTGCATTACCGTGAGTGATGCCTGTGCTTCGAGCGATCTCGGTTTGCATAAAGCTTCGTTGGTCATGATCGGCGTGGAAGGCGGCATCTTCGGCGAAGTCGTCACGACCGCCGAAGTTATTAAGCGGCTCACTCCATGATACACATCGATTGGTCTTCGGCCGATAGTTAATCGGAGACTTACTGAATCGTCGTGGCATATCCTTCTGCCGAAACGTAAGCCTTGACCTGATCTCCGACCGCTACACGGTCCAAACCGCTGTGATGGCTCACCCCCTTTTCTCTTCGCTTTTTCTTTTGTCAAAACTAGGCCACTAGCCCTAAGTGCTGCTCGATCAACTCCGCAGCGCGCGGAGCTCCACCGGATGCCTGGATGATGTTTCGAACCCGCTCAGCAGCCGCGCGGTAGGACGGGTCCGATTGTACACGGATCACTGCGGCACGCAGCGCCTGGGAAGTCACATGCTTGTGGGCAATGGCCTCGCCGGCCCCAACCCACACGACACGGGCGGCGACTCCCGGCTGGTCGTTCGTGACCGGGACAGCCACCAGAGGAATCCCGGTCGCCAGCGCCTCAAGGACGGTGTTCAGCCCCGCATGGGTCACAGCGAAGGCAGATCGGCGGAGCAACTCTAACTGAGGGGCATAGGAGACGACAATCGGACGGCCCGGAAGTTCACCGAGTTCTTCAGGAGTCACCCCATGCCCCGTCGAGATGATCAATTGGGCATCCAGCCCATTGCACGCCTCCGCAATCACTCGGAACATGCCCGCAATACGGTTCTGTAGTGTGCCCAGCGAAGCGTAGATCAGCGGCCGCCCGTCAAGTCGCTCCCACGGGAATGGGACCGGCTGGGCCTCAACCGGGAGCCGGAGGGGGCCGACGAACCGGACGTGCTTCGGTAACGCACGCCGAGGAAACTCGAATATCTCAGGTTGCTGGCTGATCTGAAGCCGATCGGACCAAGTGGCAGCAATCCCTACCGGGACCGGCAGGCCGAGGTGGCGGCGGCGAGTCTGGATTCGTGTCAGGATGGGGACATACAGCCGGTTCAGCCCCGCCCACGCGACCCGGTTGCGGATCTGCGCCCACCAGCTGTCTCGGGGTTGCCAGTGGGTAAAGTACGGCGGGACGGCAGGGTCAGGGTTCAGGAGGAGCGCATTGCACACCGTCACGAACGGAAGCTTCAACTGGTCAGCCACCGTTCCACCAGGAAACGAGGCTTGATCGACCACCAGAGCCGTCACACCAGCTGCGCGAACGACAGTCGGCCCGACCTCCAGGATCGCATCTGCGGCGCGCGGCAGCGATCGAGAGGGTGTGCTTCAGCGCCGCCCGGCCCTGGAGCAAGCCGAGTCGCTGAAACTCGGTCCGGTACTGATCGGGCGGGAAGACGGCTCCACCCAGCGCGACAGTCTCAAACCCGGCAGCCGCAACAGATGCGGGAGGGTCGCCCAGGAGGAAGAAGGTGACTCGGTGCCCACGGGCGCGGGTTGCGTCAGCCAACGCCACCATCGCGATCAGGTGTCCCGGTGTATTCGGGCAGATGATACCGACGTGACCCATCAGGTGCTCCGTACCGATTTTTGTCCGTAGTAAGTGTAACGCGCTGCCGCGGTTCATGAACCATACGCCATGACCCTCGCCATTTCAATGCGATCTGTTCGTTGAGCGAACTCGAACGTGTTTCGAACGTCGGCTCGAAGGATTTGTTGCTCCTCGGCCAACCAATCGTCCAACTCGTGGCCTGCTTACCGCCCACGCCGTTCATATAACGCGAAGGCCGCTGCTACTATACGCTTGGAGGTGCTGATCGCCTGATCCGTTCGGGCTATCGGTCGTCGTGGTTGCAGTACGAGCATCGCGTTTCTCGATCGGATTTCTAGGCTTCATGGGCCCTCCTTGTAGATTTGACATTTATTCAGATCGTTTCAACCGGAATGGTGTCATATCACCGGTCCCGTATCTCTTACCAAGGAACAACTTAAAGGAGTCTGACCCTCACGGCTGTCTCTATATAGCGGAGTCCCTATCGGGGCGCGAGCCTCATTGCGGAGGTCTGAGCAACGCGTCGCCCTCTGGTGCTGGGAGTCCGAAGTCCGGCTGACGGTCGATGATGCGAGGCGTGAAGGATTCAGGCGGCTTCTGCCGGTTGGCGACCGCATGCGGCATCCGGGAGCGCTTCGTTCGAAAGTGGACCAGATCCTTCGAGAAGAGCACATCCAGGGTCCAGTCCAATGCCACGAGCAGTTTCTTTTCAAAGCGAGGCAGTTTCAGCAAGTAGATCGTTCGCCACAGCCACCAGGCGATGAAGCCGGAGAAGTTCACGCCGAGAATGTTCGCGACGCCGGTCCGTTTCCCGATGGGAGCCAGGAGCCCGAGCGTCGAGTAGAGGAACGGTCTCATCCGGTCGCCTCGAACGGTGGCCAAAATATTCTGCGCCGCCACTCTCCCTTCACGCAGCGCATGTTGCGCGGTTGGGGGGTGGGATCCACCGGTCTTGAGATCCGGCACGAGTGCACAGTCGCCGAAGGCCCAGAGGCCCGGCCACCCGGGCACTTCCAGGTACTCGTTGACGAGGACCCGGCCTTTCGTTTTCGGGCAGGGGAGGGTATCCAAGAGGGGGTGCGGGGAGATTCCAGCCGTCCAGATCAACGTATTGGTCGTGATCGTCGTCCCGTCGCTGAGCGTAACGTCGAGGTCCGTCACGGCGGTGACTTTACAGCTCGCATGGATTTCCACCTTCTGTTCGATGAGTTTGCGCTGCGCGTAGGCGCCGAGCTTCTCCCCCAATTCCGGCAAGATGAATTTCCCCGCACTGACCAGAATGATCCGCAGCATGTCCTCCCGCAGATGGGGAAAATATCGCACTGCCTCCCGCAGAAAGTCATTCATGGCCGCGATGGTCTCGACCCCGGCGAACCCGCCGCCGGCCACGACGTAATTCAGTAAGGGCGCACGGAGCGACGCCCCGCATTCATAGTCCGCCTCTTCCAGATTTGCGATGAGGTGGTTGCGCAGCACAATCGCATCATCCAACGATTTCATGGTCAGCGCCAGGCCTGCCAAGCCTGGGATGTTGAAGAAGTTCGTGGTGGACCCGAGGGCCAGCACCAAGTGGTCGTAGGGCAGCGAGTGGCAATGGGTCTCGTGTCCATGCGACAGGCCGACGCGCTGGTGCACGAGATCAATGGCTTCGATATCGCCGTGAAAGAACGTCACGCGACGCAGCAGCCTGCGGATCGGGCTGACGATATTGGTGATATCGAGGTCGCTCGCGGCGACTTCGTGCAACATCGGGGTGAAGAGGAAAAAGTTGTCCTGGTTGACGAGGGTCACGTCCAAGTCGGCGCCACGCGCCAGCGCGCGTTCGAATTCCAACGCGGCATACATCCCACCGAACCCTCCACCCAGAATCACCACACGTGGCTTGGTCATGCCCACACCTCCTCATCGTTTGTGAGTTCAAAGATTCGTTCGCCTACCAGCCTCTTGAGTCGGGTATTCTCGCGCTGCAGGCGGGCTTCACGATCCGTTCGTTGAGCGACCTCGAACGTCTTCGGAACGTCGCCTCGAAGGATTTGTTGCTCCGCGGCCAACCAATCGTCCAACTCGTGGCCTACTTGCCGCCCACGCCGTTCAAATAACACGAAGGCTGCTGCTGCTATACGCTGGTGGTGCTGATCGCCTGATCCGTTCGGGCTGTCGGTCGCGGGGGTTGCAGTGCGAGCGTCGTGTTTCTGGATCAGATTTTTAAGCTTCATGGCCCCTCCTTGTATAGTTGACGTCCATTCAGTGATCGTTTCAACCGGAGTTGTGTGACATCACCGGTTCCGTATTTCTTCAGAAAACTACATGCTACTGTGCTGGTCGGTCGAAATGTCTTCTCATGTTTTCCGACTCATGATCGGATCGCAATCGTGCCGGGCCAGGGCCGGATTCTGGTCCCAGCAGGCCAGATCCAGGGCCTATGGACGGAGACAGAGGGAATGCCGGTGAGCCGAGATCCGGGCTTCGTGGCGGGATGTGAGAGTCCGGTAAGGCACTTGGTACACGTGAAGGACGCGATCCACTGTGAGCATTCGAACGGCCTGTGATGTCAGGTGGTCTGGTGGGCTTTGTTAGACGATTGCCATACAAGTCAGGAGTTTGACCGCACAAGACGGCACTATCCGCCAAAAGAGACAGGGTCAAAATCGATCCGATGATGATATCCTTCACCGCCACTCCTTTTTCCCGATCGATCGCTTCTGCCCGTGCAACTCGAGCCCGTACGAAACAACAGTTTGTCGGCGCGTGTTTTAGTCGCTCGGCTTCAACACGAATGAAGCGATGCGGGACACCATATTGGTCCTCATGACTTCTTGTGCCAGGGATTCCGCGTCCATCAATTCGCTGTCATCAGACGTCGGTCTGATATTCCTCGGTGTCGGCTTTCGCCAGAGACGACCAGATCGGATTGACCGACATCGCTGACGCGGATTTTTGTGACCGTTGAGAGGCCGGGCCTAATAGGATGCTCCCGCAGTTCTTCGGCTTCCAGCGCGATCCGTACCGGCACCCGTTCGATGATGTGGATAAAGTTACCGGTGGAGTTGTCCGGCGGTAAAAGCGCGAACGGACTGCCCGTGCCGGGTACCAGACCTTCCACAGTGCCGCGAAACGTGTGTTTGCCGCCGTGGAGGTCCACGCGCACTTCGGCCGGTTGACCCGGTCGGAACGTCCACCAAATCGGTTTCTCGCAAGTTGGCTTCCACCCAGAGATGGTCCAGCGGAACGATCGTCATGAGGTTCGTGCCGTGCTTGACCCGTTCGCCGACCTGCGCCCTGCGCTTCGCCACGTATCCGGACGCCGGCGCTCGGATCTGCTGCCGCGCATATTCGAGATGGGCGTGGATGAACTCATGCTTCGCCAGTTCGACCGTCGGATGTTCCATCACGGTCGTGCCGCCGATCTGAGCGTTCGAGCGCGTCGTATTCAGCCTGTGTTTCCCGCACATCGGCTTCCAATGCCCGCAAGTGATCCAGCGCATTCTCTAGAATCTGCTTCGACACGGCTCCGCTGGGCACCGGTCGACGGTACCGATCCATATCGTGGCGGATCACGTCGTGCCTCGCCCTGCGAGCCGCCAATTTGTCAGCCAGTTGCCGTTGCGTAATGAAGAGCGAGTTGATGCGTCGGACCGCATCGCCGAGTCGACCGCGCGCCTGCCCCAGCGTCGCAGTGGCTTCGTTCGCATCGAGACGGACCAGCACATCGCCTCGATTGACGAACTGAGTTTCTTCGAACAGCACCTGCGTAATGATGCCGCCGGCCTGCGCCGTGACCGGCACAAGGTTGCCGGTCACGTAGGCATTGTCGGTCTGAATCCAATGCCGGGCCGTCGTCCACCAATGTCCGCCATAGGCGAGGCCTGTCAGACTCAGTACGAGCGCCACGATCAACAGCCGCCGGTTGCGCTGTGCGTGCAGCGACTCTTCAATCAGCTGCGGCGACGGTGGGGGAATGGAATGGGTGTCGCTCATACGTTCAACTCGTCGGCTCCTTCGGTCTCTTTTCGACATCGGGATTGTGGTATCCGCCGCCTAATGCTTCAATGAGATCCACCACCGCGACGAGTTGATCGCTCTCTAGCGCCCGCAGCGCATATTCCTGTTCCAGCACCGGGTAGCGATGGCGGAGCACTTCTCGGTCGTCGTCCAGTCCGGACACGACCCGTACTTTCGCGAGACGCCAGTCCTCGCTGAGCGACGTCACCAAGCGATGATGCGACTCCAGCATCTCGCGCGTCGCCTGCCACGCGCTCAGACTGTCCGCGACTTCCCGCAAGGCGTCGAGCAGCGTATCGTTATACAGTTCCACCGCCGCGTCGTACTCCGCCCGGTGCACCGCCAGTTCGCCTCGCAAGCGGCCGCCTTCGAAGATCGGCAAGCGCAGGCCGGGCGCGACGCCGTAGGAAAAGCTCTGTCCTGAAAACAGAAAATTTGCCAACTTGTCGGCGCCTTTGGTGAACGTCAACGCATTGAAGCCGACGAAGGCGGTCAGATCGATCGTCGGGTAGAACTGCATCCTCGCGACCTTCACCAACCGAGCGGCGGCGTACGCGCGATATAATGCCGCGGCCAAATCAGGCCGGTGGATCAGCAATCCGATCGAGAGGTGCTCAGGGACGGGCATCTGCTCAGGAATGATTGGGGAAGAAACCGTAAAGAGGTGTCGACCGTCGTCCGGTCCTTTGCCGATGAGGCGGGCGAGCAAATTACACTGAATATCAAATTGATCGTGAACCGAGGCTTGGCGTGTGACTGCTGCCTCGTAGTCGGCGACGGCTTGTTTCACCGCCAGATCATTATCCAATCCCAGTTTGGACCGGGTCTCCGCGAGAATCCGAAGCCTGCGGCGCAGATCGACGATGGCGTGGATCAATTTCAGCTGATGATGAAGGGCATGGCCGCGGAAGTAGGCGCGCGCGATGCCGGTGGTCAGCCGGAGTCGGACTTCAGCCAATTCCGCTTCTTCGACTGCCGCATGCCCGAGCGCCGCTTCGAGCGTCGCGCGATATTTTCCCCAGAAGTCGAACTCGTAGCGAAACGTGAGCGGGTTGATCATGCCGAGCAGAATGCGTTGTCCCGCCGGTCTCGGAGTTCAAGGCTGCGAACACTCCGTGTTGCGAGATGCGCTCGTAGGTCGAACGACGCGTCGGCATCCAGGAAGGGAAGAAGGCGTGCGCCTTCCACACGTGCCAGCCCGTGCGCTTCCCGTAAGCGAGCCGAGGCTACCTTAAGACCCGGGTTGTCGCGCAGCGCTGTCTCCATCAGTCGGTTGAGCTCGGTGTTTTCGAATTGTTCCCACCACCGGTCATCAGGCCATTTGTCCAACCGGTTGGTCACTTCCTCAAGGGTTTCCTGCAACTCGGGCGACACCATATAGGTCGCAGGCGGATCGCCCTTCGGAATCCACCAACCACAGCCGGTGACCGCGAACATGACCGACAGGCACAAGGCCGAGACGTATGGGAGGATGGTCGGTCGGCCTTGGATCATGGTTGCTCCATCAGCTCTTCCGCCTGCAACTCGCGCACGGCTTCCACCTGCTTCAACACCGGCACGCGGCTGGAATGCGCGAACCAGACCAACGCCGCAATCCCCAGACAGAGATAGCTCGACAAGAGGAACGTGTCATTCAAGGCGAGAATGCCGGCCGCCTGCTTGATCGTCAGTTGCACCTTGCGTTGGATCATGGCGGGATCGAAGCCGAGTGCTTCGAGTTTAGACGTGAACTGATTGAGCGCGTCATACGAAGCCGAGATTCTCCCACCGAAATGGTCGCTGAGTTGCAATTGATGAAAGGGGAGACGACGGAAGATGACGATCCCTTGCCAGGTAATCCCCATCGCGCCGGACGCGATGCGAAGAATATTGGCCGTCTCCGCCGCGCGAAGCATTTGCTCACCCGACAGGCCATGCAACGTCAACACGGTCAACGGCGTGAAAAACGAGCCGAGGAAGACCCCCTCGAGCACCATCGGCCAGAAGATCTGATCGTAGGAATGAGGATCGTCGAAGAGGCCGATCCAATAAAACGTGGCGGCGAATCCCAAGCTGTTCAAGCAGGCCAACCATCGGACATCCAACCGTTTTGCGATTTCGTGCATCAGGGCGATCATCGGCATACCCAACAGAATCATGGGCAGGAACACCAGGCCGGCCAGCTCCGAGGAATAGCCCAGCAACAGCTGCAGTTGAACGACGAAGAGGGAGAGCAATCCTTGAATCGAAAGGAAGCCCAGACCGAGACAGAGTAAGCCGATCGAGAAATTCCGATGCGCGAATAATCGAAGATCCATCGCGGGACGGCGTTCTCCGAGCTCCCAGACGATCCAGACCGGGACAGCCACGATGACGATGACCAACATGCCGCATAAAAGCGGATCGTCGAACCAATCAAAGTCGTTTCCTCCGTTCAAAATCGTCTGGAGGCCGCCGAAGATCACAACCAACAGGGCAAATCCAACGAGGTCAAATGGCTCATGGCGAACATCATGACGTTTTCCATGGAACAAGGCGGCTGCCAGGGCGGCGATCAACACAGCCAGGAAGATGTTGAGGTAGAACAGAGTGCGCCAGCCCCAATGATCAGCAAGCCAACCGCCGGTGACCAGCCCAAAAGTAAAGGGCATCAACGTGAAAAGCCCCCAAATTGCCAGACCCAACGACTTCAGGTGATCGGGATACTCCTTGATCAGCAAGGATTGGCTCAGCGGCAAGGTGACGCCGCCGGCGAGACCGAGAAGGATGCGAGCCGACACGAAGCCTTCAATGCCGTCGGCCGTCGCGCAGAATGCCGATGCCACTGCGTAGGCGATAAAGGCGATGCTAAAGACGCGTGGTTCTCCATAGCGGTCGGAGAGCCAGCGGGCGAGGGGAAAGCCCAGGGCCAGGGCGATCATGAAATTCGTCTGCGCCCATCTCCCGAAACTGACAAACACACCGCCCAAGCCTCCTGCCGCGTGCGGTTCCAGCGCCACGTACGAGCCGGCATTGAACAGCACCACGATATGAGCTAGGCCCAGCACAAGGTTGAGGAGGATGAAGTGCCATCCGAGGCAGCGGGTCTCTGGATAATCCCCTGTTGTCATAAGAAGGTTCGTTCAACAGAACGCTGTGTGCTCGGTTGCTCATCTACTGAGGTCTCCCGCATGAAAGGCATCTGTGGGGTCAGCCTCAACATTTGTAGATGTGCATCAGCAAGGGCTGTGCCTTTTCAACCGCATAGTCTCAACATAATGAAATTTCAGGCCTATAATGGATTATCTCCCTAACCCGAAAAAGAAAATGACTAAGAACCCACGATAGGTCGCGGTTCATCGCGGACTCTACTCACGGCGGATCGAGGTCTCTGATGCGAGGGAAACAGTGAGCGTACGTACGAGCAGGGGGGTGCGAGTGCTTCAGTGAGCGGTCGGTCGCTTTATCACAAGGTGTTTCATCCGGCTGCGCAAGGTACTGGGCGGGATGCCGAGACGTGCTGCTGCTCCGTCAGGACCTTCGATGCGCCAATCGGTCAATGTCAGAGTTTGAAGAATGTGGCGACGTTCGAAATCCTTGAGGTCGGACGACGGCAAGCTGGTGAACGAGCGATCCTGCACTCCCAGGAGATGGTTATCGATCCGCAAGATCGACTCGCGTGAGAGGATCAAGGCTCGCTCGATCACATTGGCCAATTCACGGACATTGCCCGGCCAAGAGTAGCGAACCAATCGTTCTAACGAATCAGGATCGATATCCGTGCACGAACGGAGGAGTTTTGCTGCGTAGAGTTCAAGGAAATGTTGGGCTAACAATGGAATATCTTCCGGACGCTCGCTCAGTGTGGGCAGTCGGATCGGAAATACGTTCAGACGATACAGAAGATCCGCTCGAAACGTACCGAGCTTGACCGCTGCAGAAAGATCGCGGTTTGTGGCGGCGATGATACGGACATCCACTCGAATCGGCTGTTTCCCGCCTAAACGATCAACCATCCCATCCTGTAGGACTCGCAGCAATTTCGCCTGTGTCTCCAGC
Source organism: uncultured Nitrospiraceae bacterium (assembly GCA_963849655.1). GTDB lineage: Bacteria > Nitrospirota > Nitrospiria > Nitrospirales > Nitrospiraceae > Nitrospira_D. Next base: position 26,680 of record CAWKJK010000026.1, on the reverse strand, counting down.
GGCATTTCACCGACTTCATCCAAGAACAATGTTCCTTCATGGGCCAGTTCGAATCGTCCTTCACGGGCTCGGTCCGCTCCGGTAAATGCGCCGCGTTCGTGGCCGAATAACTCACTTTCAACCAGTCCAGCCGGAAAGGAGGCACAATTCACGCGAACCATGGGTTTCCGATGGCGCTGACTCAAATCATGAATGGTCTGAGCGATCAATTCCTTGCCCGTTCCTGTCTCACCCGTCAGGAGAACGGTCGTTGACGTTGCGGCAACTTGTCGCGCGAGGGTTAAGACATGTTGAAAGGAAGTACTTTCCCCGACCAATCTGTCGATGTTTTTTGTGAGCCGCAGTTCCTCGTTCAAGTACATATTTTCTTTTGCCAGTCGGTTCCGTAACTGATCGATTTGTTCGTAGGCTTGGACGTGATCGATCGCATAGGCGATTTGCATCGCCACTTGTGTAAGGAATTCGATATCTCCGGGATCGGGATCGCCCGATTCCCGAGTGCCGATATTGAGAATACCGAGGCATTGATCTTTCACGAGCAGCGGGAGATTAATCATTCGCCCGAGTCCTTCTTGGACGTATAACTTGTCTTCAGGAAAGACTTGCTCTTTCTTGAGATCAGGACGAATGTGCAGGATTTTGTGTTCGTATACCCATCCCATCCCGCTTCCGTGGCGCGGGACGACGGCATCGTGGTCAAGCGCGACCAGCGGGACCGTGGTCGCGAGGACATAAAACCGGAATGCATCGGTCTGAGGATCGTACAGGGTGATCGATGCGCGGGCCCATGGGATGGCTTTGGTGATCTCCACTGTAATCGCTTCCCACAAGCTGCGCATGTCGCGCTGCGAGTTCAGCACGAGGGCGACGGACAAGAGTGCGCGATAGTTTCGTTCGATCTGATCCAATGATTCCCGCTCCCAATGCCTTGATTCAAGCACAGAAGAAACTATCATGTCCAGGTGCTCGCATGCAGGAGGGGTGCGCTAAGTCGGAAAGCAGATCGGTGGGATTCGTGGGGAGCACGATCGGCTTCGTGCCGGTCTGTGGAGAAGATTCGAGCCCGTTCTACATCACATCAACATGCACTCATGCGGCTGTGCGACGGGTTTGCACCCAATAGACCCGTCGAGGATCCAAGGTGACATCGGCTTGGCCTGTCCGACTTAAAAAGTCGATGGCTAAGAACACTTGATTCCAGGTCAAGTTGGGACAGAGCTGCGTGACGTCGTCCAACGAACAGGCTGTGCCCTGTTCTTCCAGCACGGACCGGACACGATCAACAATACCTGCCTCACCCATGAGTCACCTCGTTTCCTCGTTTCATATCGGCGAGAGCACATTATGTGCCAGACTGATGTTTTCACATATCTTCTCAACGCACCAAGCGCATTGGATTCATGAAATTAGGCATGGCGAGTGGTTAGAAGACTCAGCATGTATACTTAAGGAGGATTGATTCATTTTTGTCTTGATTGTGAACTGAGCGAGATTCCAAAAGGCGCAGAGTGCGCAATCGCTCTTTAGGCTGATAAGGAGGTATAAACAGAAGGTATGGAAATAGGAAGAACTGTGGCAATCTTTCCACTGGCCAAACCCACCGAGCAGAGGTCCGGTCAAGAAAGGGCACCATCAACACCGGCCTTCCTTCACTTGGACGGATTTTGATGTCTGATTACCTGTTTCCAGCTCGCTAGTCGGCTCCATGCGCAATAGGATTTTGTAACTGCTTGGTCCTGATCTTGCACAAGCCTACCTGAGCCGCCAGAACCTGATCGCGCTCCATCAGGTGAGCCGACTGGGCCACATCGGTAATGCGTCGGCTTGATGCGACAGGGTGTCTGGATTCCTGTGAGGGTATAACCCAGGTGCCGCTTCTCTTCCTCTGTTGTCTCGTGATGGCGAGTGCGGTCCTCTCCTTTGGACTGATGCTGTGGTTCGTCGTGCTGGGAATTGTCTGGTTCGTCATGCCGGGCATGGAGGAGGGCTGAGGTCAGCCGACAGCCGGTTGTACGAGGAACGTGTCGAGCCTCATCTCAAGAAAAGATTCCAGCGCTCATGTCGTACATATGATGGCATGACTCTCAATGAACCGTGTCAAGGATTGGAGGAATATCTATGTTTCAACAGGCAACGCAACAGAGAGAGAATGGAGCGCAGGAGACAGGTAGGTCGGTCGCGGGGCGCATTCTGCTGGCTGTGGACGAGTCCGACAACTCCCATCGCGTGGTCCAGTATGTGGGCGCGCTGCTGAGCCGAACCCCCGACGCCGTCATCACCCTCTTTCATGTGCTCAAGCCCATGCCGCGACGATTCCTGGAGCATGGGGGATCGGAGAACCCGGCGATCGAGGCGCAATTGAGCGTGCAGTTGCGCCATGAGCAGGACGCCTGGATTCAGAAGGAGCGGGAATCCGAGTGTCATGTCCTGCAGCAGGCCTGTGAAACGTTGACACAATCCGGGTTCGACATGAGCCGAGTGACGGTCAAGTATGGGCATGACGACGATATTGCGAGAAATATCCTGGAAGAGGCCCGCAGTGGGCATCACGATACCATCGCCGTGGGACGGCAGGGGATCTCACGGATCAAACAGCTGTTCGGGGGCGGCACGACCGACCATCTCCTGCACGCCGCCAAGGGATTTGCGATCTGGGTGGTGGCATGAACTGGACCCTTGACGTATTGTTTTCGAAAGATCTGGTCCACTTTCGAACGACGCGCCCCCGTGCTCTGCCGTCAGTGGTAGCAGAATTGAAGAAACTTGCCTGAATCTCTCACGCCTCGCATCACCGCCAATCAGACTTCGGACTACAAGCAACTGAGGGCGAAGCCTCGCCCAGGCCTCCGCGATACGGCTTGCGCCCTGAAGGGGACTCCGCTATATAGAAACGGGTAAACAGCGCCGGCTCACGATTGCCGCCATAGGTAGGAATGCTAATTATGGATAGGATGCCGCTTGGAATTGTACATATCGGCTTCGCGTGCATGTTGGCAGCGGCTGGTTGCGCCTCGGATCAGGCCGCGAGGCAGCCGACATCAGCAGACTCATCCGTGCCCTCGGTCACGACTGAGCCGGTTTCCGTTGGGCCGTCGGATTCTCTGAAGGCGTGCCTCGCCAAGATCTCCAGCGATTCCAGCGATGGGGCGAGGATGATCGCCGAACAAAGTTGTCAAGACAATGAAAAGCTTCATCAAGGCGTAGTTGGGACAGCCATCGTAAAAAGCGGCAATCGTGCATCCGCGGGGACGCAGGGCGATTCGCGAGATGCCTGCATGGCGTGCATCCCCACAGACGCGACATCCGGTCAACGAATGCTGGCAGAAGAAACCTGTGCGCGCGATCAGTTGACGCATCGTTGAGAAGCGAACAAGACATCTTAGGAGAGAGCAACTGTCTTAAGACGCAGCCATTCAATTGTCCTTCAGAGTCGCTGATGTTTCATATTCGATCTTGGTGCCTAGTCTATTTGTTGTGGATCATGGTTGCGGGCTGCGCCTTTGGCGTCGGCTCGGGTCTTTCCGATTCCTTCAGCGACGGGGCTATCTCCAAACAAGTGGAGGCCAAGCTCGCCGGCGATCAATTCGGAGGGTTGTCGGAGATCCTGGTCGCAACCGAATCAGGCGTCGTGACGCTGGTGGGTACGGTCGAACGGGCGGAACAGAAAGCCAGGGCGGCGGATCTGGCCCGCCAGGTCAAAGGGGTAAAACGCGTGAAGAATGACCTTGAAATTCAGCGGACCAAAGCCAGCGAGACACCTACACCATAGCCGCTGCACGAGTGCATCCCCGCCTCACCGTTCGCCTCTTCGATAGCGCCGGAGTCTCCTGGTTTAGAGGCCTCGGTGCCCTTCCTGCACGACATCATTCTCTATGGGTGAATTATTCTCGGCCATTGAAAAGGCTTCTTCGGGGAGGGTGAGTGCATTCAACCAGCAGATCGAAGGCCAATTTCGCCGTTCCCTTCGCCCCGGCCATCAGAGATTCAGCCGGCAAGTAGACGACGTTCGGACTGTCGCCGTCCTTTGACCTGGAAAATGGCGGTATCGAATCCATGCCGCTCGCCGGAAAACAGTTTCCCGAACAATGGCACGCTTTTGAGAAGGTCGGCATATTGGCCGAGCGGACTCGCCACCACCACTCCATCGAGTTTATCGTCGATGAAATCATATCGCGCCGTTCCGCTGATTTTCAGAATAGGACTATCCAGTAGGAATTCGCTGATATTGATGATGCCATGCTCAACGCCGAACACGAGTTTCAATCGGTCGAACGGCATGCCATCCTTGGTAAAATCCGCTTTGCCTTTCAGCAACGTGGGCAAGTTGATGAGAACCAACACTTTGGAGATCACCGGCGCATAAATGAGACGCCCGCGCTCGATCATGATGGAAATCGGCCGACGGCTGGTGATCGACGAACGAAAGGCGCGGTCCTGTCCGAACTCCGCCTGGACCCCTCCTCTGGCCGTTATCCATCCGGTGATTCGCGGTCGTTCCTCTAGAAGAGAAAAAAGGTGGTCGATCGGCACACCGCTGATACCGAACATGCTGCTGACCAACCGCGGACCTCGTTCCGGGATATTCAGATTGACACGCCCGGCGAGATGACCGTCATCCGTATCGCCGCTGATTCGGTCGATCTTCACACTTTCGTGCTCGAACCGGACCCGGCATGACAGTCCGCTCACCAGAGATTGTCCATAATAGAGATAATCGATCAGGACCGTGGCGTCGAGCGAACCATTAGCCCACCAGGTTCTGACGGCGGGGGACGAATCGGAAGAGGATGGGCCGCTAGGACTCACGGGCTTCAGCGAGGCGACATCGATCTGAGGGGATTGAACGACCAACTTTACCCTCGGGGCCTCTAACCAATCCGTAATGGATCCCGACAAGCGCATATCGCTGTCGCCGACGGTGAAGGTCAGCCGCTGAATGTCGATATTCTTGCCGTCGAAACGCAGCCGCATGAAAAGATTTCTGATGGGATCTCGAAACTGCCCTTCGACCACCCCATTGTCGAAGCGTAGGCGTCCGCTCGTGACCCAGGACGCGCGGTCGGTAGCTCGGCCCTCCATTTTGAGCCCTGCCTCGATGATCCCTGCACTGACCGAACCGAGTCTCACGCCTCGAGGTAACTTATCCAGCGAAAGCGCATCGGATCGTATTCTCGCTCGAAACTCCCATTCATTCGCCAGCTGGATCCGGCCTTCGCCGGTCAACCTGACCGGCGGAAGGAGTAATTCGCAGCGCCTGATCGACAAGAGCAGGTCCTTCTGGAGCCGGCCTTCAAACCGTATCCCAGCCGGCGCCCCTTTGGCTTTGTCGAGCACATTGGCAATACGGAAGCCGGTCTCGTCCAGCGTGAGCCTCCCTTGGAAGTGGGGAGTGCGAACATGACCGTCTATGGAGGCGCTCAATGAGACGGGACCTTCAACATTCAGCTTCAATGTCTCATCACCGGCTCCGTGCAACCAAGGAGCGAGATCTTCCCCATCGGCCGTGATCTTCAGCGCCACGTCCTGAAATGACGGCTCGTCGGCAAGAGTCACTCTGCCCCCCGCCTCCACTCGCGCATAACCGGCTTGGCCGGTCAGATGGTCCAGGTGGACTTCCTTGGGGAGAATTCTTACGGCGGCTTCAATCTGCCGAAATGGAACCGGCACGTTTTGATGGCGAAATCCAAGATGATGGATCGCTACGGAAATCTCCTCAATGTCCAGGTCTCCCTTACCCGGCCGACCGGCCACATGCGCCACCATCCCGACTTCCCCGGTGACCTGTTCATATTGAGAGAGACCCATTGTCATCTGCGGGAATCTTCCTTGAATGTTCAGCAATACGATCAGATCCTCCGCTCGGACCTCTCCCGAGATGCGGGCGTTCGACCATCGGCTCCTGTCTCCATTCAGTGATGAGTATGGCCCCGTCTGAAAGACGAACCGGTCCATAGTTTCCCCGCAGAGCGGTCACTCGGATCTGTTCGAGATCGTAGAACACCGTTGCCGACAGTTCCCGGACAGCGGGATGGGTGCCGCCTGGGAGAAAACGCCCGTCCCGGATTTCTACGGTCCCCGCAATGTGGAGGCGTTCGGCCTGTCCCAAGATGCCTTCCACATGCGTATCGTGCACCGAGATAAATCCTTCAACAGCGTGCTCGGACAGTTTGTTCCGCAGGTCGGTGGGAATCCATTCTGACGACACCTGATTTAGAGTTTGTTTCAACGACACAGAAGAAGACGACAGGTCTGCGGATACACGAGGCTCCGTTGTGCCGAGGCCGGTCACATCAGCGGTTCCCTGCAGAGAAACATCAGAAGATCCGGCTCGCCAATCCGTCACAATGAGATCGTATCCGGCAGCACGAGGCACCAGTCGCAGATGTCCGAGCAATTGTACCGGCGGGACGAAACCACTCGGAACGGGATGCAGACCAAACGCTCCGGCGACGTGACGAACGTCCAACCTGTGAATACGAATGGCTCCCTCCGCTTGCGCTAAGACCGCAGCCTCCGGTGATTCCCCATCCGTTCCGTTCAACAGAACAAGCGAGCCGTCTATATTCAACAAGGCGCTATCGGCCGAGCTCTGCGGCATTTCTCCGGACACCTGGATCTTCACGGAGCGTCCAGGTATGTCTTCCGTCATAGTCAGCTGCAGCGAAGTCAACAGCACGGGATCCGTCTGAACCGATCCAGATTGGTCCACAATCGTTATCTCGCCGTCTACGATCAAGAGGTTTCGTACGAAGGTCAGGAAGCCAAACGGGCTTCCTTTCTTGTCTGAGGCAGTCTCCGGCTTCCCCTCACCTATGGCCCATTGCCCCGATGGATCACGCCGCACGGTGACACGCGGGCTTTCAAGAACCACATGCGTTGCTACGGCCCGCCCCTCCAACAAGGCACCGATCTGAAGCGCGACGTCCACATGTTTTGCGGATAAGAGAGGCGCGTCGATTTGCCGATCGAACATCTTCACATGGCGAAGATCCAAGCGAGGGCGGGGGAAAAGTCTGAGTTCCAGATCCTCGAATTCCAAGCGATGGCCGGTCCGCTGTTCGACCTGGTGGACCAAGGTATTCTTGACGGTCTGTGCGTTGAGAGACCATGAAATCGCCCACCAGGCTGCCGCCATGAGACCGATCGCGAGCATCATGAGAAGAAGGAACTTACCTCGCGACCGGGATACGTTGCGGGATACAGTGGAGGGGATCTGTTCGTCCATAGCCTGCCGCGCTAAGAGCAATTCTTACGCGAGAGGCCCTGTCAAGCGGCCTCGCCTGCCTGATTCTGTCACTCTACGTGAGGTGATTTGGGTATACAAGCAGCCGGACTTTGGAAAGGGGAATCCCTAAATCCAACATGCGCCTTGAACAGATTCTCGCGTGAACGGCACGTTGGAGCATGTGAAGTTCATAGGCTGATAGCCAAGGGAGATCATCTGTGGCAATACTGCGATCCAGACAGTCTTGGTCGATCAACGATGCAACGTCACACAGACGAGATCTCCAGCAACTCCGTTGTACCACATCATTCCTGCGATTCGCTGAAAACCAATTTGGTTCTTCGTGGGGACAACCTCACTCCTCATTGTGAATCGTGGACCGACTCAAGCCCCGGTTCAGCAGCGCGGCAACTAGCTGCTTCCGCTGCATACCAAGGTTAGAGAGCATAGACTGATTCCTTGAGCTCCGTTTCTACTTCGCCCGCTAGCTTCGTAAATTCACGAAGTCTATCTAGATCAACTGTTTTCTCTCGTCGAGAGTACTTCTCAATCTGGGTCATCAACTGTTCCGAATCCAGATCGATCGCAGATTTGCCATGGGTTGTGGACGATGATATTGCGCCTGTCCGACAGGTCCTCTGCGGTCTTAATGGCTATGTAAGCTCGCTCCTTCTTATCCTGCGACGAGTTTTTAACGCCAACTAGGCGGCGAAGGATTACCGTTCGGTTGCGGAAGCTGAGGTCACCGACCAACTCGTCGAGGCGATCTCTCGAAAGACTACGTAAACACGAGTATGTCAGCCATTCGATTCGAGCAAATGCCCATACCGCATTGCCGAGCGTGAGGGCGAGTTCTTTGTGCAACGTTTCCAGGTAATGTGGCTGTTCGCTCATTTGGACATGACCACTACACTCTGACGGCCCCGCGGCTCAACAGCAGGCGTGGAACATTCGGAGGTGGCGCATCGGCTGTCCGGTGCTGCAGCCGGTTCGGGACGCGCTTCGCGGCCCAGCTACCAGAGGTCCATCCGCAAAGTTTCTTCGATGAATGATTACCATAGCTGACGCAGATGTATATGCGTTAGTCCATGTGCTGGCGATGGCCAATACTCCGGCTTCGAAAGCACAACTTGGCCCGGCGTTTCGGCCGCAAAGGAGTATGCAAAGACCTCTGATTCAAGTAAGTGAAGGAGATTGATGCACTCCGCGGCTCGTTCCTCAAGTTTTCGGAAGTCTTGTTCTATGTCCTTGTTCAGATGATGGAAATCGTTTCGATCGTTCAGGATCTTCGTGGCCGCAACAAATGCCGGATCACTCAGTACATCGCGGTCCCGCAAACGCCGGCAGCGTTCGGCAATATCCTTTCCGACTCTGATCTTGTGATGCTCGACAAGATACTTGGAAAGCGCATCAACATAGGCCTGTGTCATGGAGATAGCGCCGTAGAAAAAACCCGCAATGTACATTCCAGCACATTCTGATGCAGCGGCCGAGAACCAGTGCGCCGGTATGATGTTCTGAAGGCACACTGAGGATGCTCGACGCAATCGCTCCGGAATCTCAGCCTCAAAACTTGCTCGCATCAACGCTTCTTTCTGTTTGTCTTCTTCAGCCATCGTTTAACGTCGAACGCACAGGCTAAGCCGAGGGCCAGCCGGGGGCGGGGCCGTCGGCTTGAGCGTCTCGTTGGGCCTGTCCAAGTCTTTTATCCATATCGCGGGAGACATTTAAGATCGGATACCTTTTGAAGACCAGGGAGTGGTCGCTCAGTCGGGCGATTCAAAATGACAGCGCAATTTTCTAGCAGCCTGTCGTAAAGACTGATCGAGGGTCCAGAGTGTCACTTGCTGGAGCATTGTCGAGGCGAGGAGATGTACGTCGATCCAGCCTAAGCCCTGTCCAAAGAGCTTATGGGTTTCGACAAACGTCAGAAGCTCCTCATAGTCAATGGTGGGGGCGGTAGGAAGGACGGCTAGGGATTCGAGCACTTCAGATCGATGTCTCATGTTGCCGCAGGCGATTTCTCCAATGACGAGCGGGTGACATACCACCAGGTCATTGTCCAGCAGCCGTCGGAGAGCGGGAGAATTGGTACGAAGGTGGTCGATCCACACGGAAGTGTCGACCAGTATGGCCACGACTAAGCGGACCGACGCCGGCGGATGTCTTTCAGATGGGGTTCAGTGCCGCCCAATCGAGCGAGCCGTTTAGCAGCTTCGCGTGAGATGAGGGCCTCGAGCCCCAAGCGTACGAGCTGCGTCTTTTCCTGAACGCCGGTAAGTTGCACCGCGCGCTTGATGAGATGGTCGTCAATATTGAGCGTGGTACGCATGTGCATGAATATGCATGGTCGAGGCATATACTGTCAAGCATTGCATTGAGTCACCACGGTCAAAAAAGAATAGAGGACGTGGATCATCCTCATGCTAAAGATCCACTTCATCGGTAAGGCGTCAAGCCATCAACCGCAGAGAAGAGGAAGCTCAATCCAGGGACTTCTGAAAGCGCGCCACGCTGATCGCCGACATGATCGAGCCTAAAAGACCCATGGCGACCATTTGCGGCCACAGCACGTCCAGCCCCACGCCTTTCAGGTAAACGCCGCGCAGGACCTCCAGAAAAATACCGTAACGGGTTGAGGTAGGTGAGGGTTTGCATCCATCCGGCATGCTGCTGATAGGAGTTCCAAAGCCCGAGAAGGCAATAGTCGGCATGGTGCATTTTCCCACAGTGACAGGCTGATAGGTGGAGCTGAATGCGACAGTCTTTAATTTCGACTTGTCATCAATGAGTCATCTCACGCCTGGTGAAACTGGAATATGACTTGCGTAGTGTAGCGGTATGCCGAAGTTGAGCAAGCAAGCGCTGGAAGAGTATCTGCGGACTCGTTTTGGTCCTCACGTCAAGCTGCGATCCTATGGAATCATCGGCAAAGAGAGTTCCCAAGGAGAGCAGAAGCGCTATGGGTACGGCACGCCGGTCAAATTGACGTTTCAGATCGGCCTCCGAGTTCAGTCCGCCGTGCTTCAGACGATGAAGCCCGGCCCGTTTGGTCATGAACATATGGCGGATCGCGCCCAAGCCATGTTGTGGGACTATGATTCATATGGGCGCCTTCCTCGCCATGTGAAGGCCCTCGATGTAGGCGCGTTCGATACCAAGCAGACACTCTTTTCCCTCGCGGAAGCCCGCGAATTCTTCGTGTTGAATGAATGGACCGACGGCGCGAGCTATCATGAGGATCTTGAGCGGCTGATGAAAGGCGGTACGCTGCGTAAGTTGGACCGACAACGCACCGTCGCATTGGCGCGCTACCTGGCTCAGATCCATGCCGAAAAGCGGCGTGACGCAGATTTGTACAAGCGTCGGCTGCGTGAATTGATCGGTCATGGCGAATGCATCATGGGGCTGACCGACAGCTATCCGGCGCGCTGTGGCTTTATTACCGGCGATCTGTTGCGAACGGTGGAGGACGCCTGCAATCGGTGGCGGTGGCGGCTCCGAGACAAGGCCAATCGACTGTCCCAGGTACACGGGGATTTTCATCCGCACAATGTGCTGTTCCGGACCGGGACGGATTTTGCGGTGTTGGATCGGTCGCGAGGAGAATGGGGCGAGCCGGCCGACGATATCACTGCGATGACGATCAACTATCTGCTCAACTCGCTCATTCGATGGGGCAAGCTCAAGGGTCCGTTCGAGGTCTTGTTCCGACTGTTCTGGGATACATATGTGGAAACCAGCGGCGATAAAGAAGTGACGGAAACGGCCGCGCCATTCTTCGCCTTTCGCGGTCTGGTCGTGGCCAGTCCCATCTGGTATCCCAATTTATCGACTGGCATTCGACGGAGCCTGTTTCATTTCATCGAGCATGTCCTCGATATGCCCTGCTTCGAGCCGGAACGAGTGAATGAGTATTGTCAGCGATGAGGGATCCCAGCACCATTGCCATTTGGCTCACCGGTTTGCCCGCCTCGGGGAAAAGCACGATCGTTGCCGCACTCAAGCCGCAGCTTGAAGCGATGGGGCTATCTGTTGAAGTGTTGGAATCGGATGCAGTGAGGCGCACACTTACGCCGTCTCCGACCTACTCACAGCTGGAGCGGGATCTTTTTTACCGAGCGTTGGCGTTCACGGGCGCGAAGTTAGTGTCGTATGGCGTCACGGTCATTTTCGATGCGACGGCCAACAGGCGAGCCTACCGCGACTTTGCCCGATGTCTGATCCCAAAGTTCATCGAGGTGTGGGTGGAATGTCCACTGGAACTGGCCCTGCAGCGCGATTATAAGGGGACGTATCAGCGAGGCCAGCGCGGCGCATCGGCGACCGTCCCAGGATTACAAGAGCCCTACGAAGTGCCGATCAATCCGGAAGTGCGAATCGATACGACGAAACTCCCCGCAAAGGAAACGGCAGAGCAAATACTGGAATATGTGAAGAAAACAATCTCAAGCTGATTCTATCGCATCATAAATCCTCTTGCATCACTGCTTGATGAGGCTCTTCCTCGCCCGATATAGTGTTTTGTCATGCGCAAGAAGCCTGCGTCCCGTCACAGAGAGGGAGATGGTCCCCTTTCGGAAGCGAAGGCCAGTCCCCATACTCCTGTTCCCGCCTCGGCAGCGCTTCTTGCCGCGTTTCGTGCCCTTTCGGTCAACGATCTATATATGATGGCACCGAAGCAGTCTGTTGTCCGGGGGTACGACTATTACCGGCAACAGCGGCTTCAGCACTATGTCTGGGGAAAGGATGGCGCCACGCTTACGGCGCAGGTGCAGGGAACCAGGCTGTACGAGGTCAACTTTTCTCTCGACGACGGGTTCCTGTCTGCCTCCTGTGATTGTCCGGCGTGGGATCCCGACTGGCTCTGCAAACATGTCCTTTGCGCCTGCTTCGCCACCAAACATCTGCTTTCGCCTGAGACGTTCCAATTGCCCGATCGGCAACAAGTCCATTTGGCCTTGCTCCGAACCGAGTTGCTCGGTGACCTGGCTGAGACGGGCTCGACTAAGGGAATAGTCTCCTCGCAGAAGGGTGGCGCTCTTCCTGCGTCGGGCTATGAAATCGTCATCGACGTTGGCCAGTCATATCCGCAACTCGTGATCTACCGGAACGGCGTACGGCTTCCTGCAGGATGGACCCCCGCGTTGCCGCCCGAGCTGCGCCCACTGCTGAATCCGTCCTGGTTTTCGGCAGGGTATGGAGACGAGCCTCTGCTGCGCTATCTCCGCTACTCCAAGCGCCGATTCCCGATCGTGCTGAAAACCGGCCGGGAATCTATCGTCCTTCAATGGGCCTCATCGGTCACATGCCGGAGCAAGACGGAGATCGCTCTTGTCGGTGATGACGTGAGGATTCGCGCGGTCTGCATAGCCGATGGAACGGCGCTCGATCGGATCGTCCGGTTTCGCAGCTTCGTAGCTGACGTGAGCGGCCGCCGCTTGCTTCTCTTGGAGGACGAAAGCGGATGGGCCTCGTTTCGTGCGTTGCGCAACGGCTTCGAAGGTCTCAACGCCTATGATTATGACGGCGGGTCGGCCGAGACGCTTTGCGCGGTGACCTTGCCGGACGGCCGGAGCTCTGGTCGTCGGCAGAGCATTCACCATGAGACGGAGTTTACCGTCACAGGAGACGAGTTCCAATCCGCTCAGATCGATCTGATCCACAAACAGGTCGACAAGACATTGCACGATCTTCTGTTGCGCGTGGATGAGAAAGAGGCGCCGGTTCATTCTTCTGCCCCTGTGTCGGCGGGCGAGGATGTGTCGTATGAGTTGATTCTGGCGCCTCTCTCCGACGAGGTCGCCGCGACGACCGCTGCATGGACGTTACGGGCACAATGCCGACGCGGTGAGGATCGATTTGTTCCGAGCGCCTCGACCTTCTCCTTCATCCGGGCGTTGGAGCAAGGCCGGGCCGTGTCCAGCCCGCTGCGCGCGCAGAAACGCAAGGCCGTGCTCTACGATCTGTTCTTCATGTTGCTTACCGTCAGCGAGGCCAAGGAACGAGACCGCCGCATCAAGACGGCGCTGGATCAGACCGATTGGGCGCGGAGCATCCGTCTTGAGGCCGCTCAATGGTTGCGACAGCATCTGTCGGTGTATGCCGGTCAAGATATGCGGTTGCAGGTCGAGAGAGGGCGGTGGGTGCTACACCCGATCGACAAACCCCGCGAAGTACTGCTGTACCGGACTCCTTTTGAGGTCTTCGGCCCGGAAGTATTTCGCAGCATGCCCTCTTACGACGCGATGACGATCGATCCGCGCGCGCTGTTCCAACGACTGCCGGATCTTTTGGAAAAACTGACGGCGGTCGGGATCGCATTGCTGTACGAAGATACACCGCTCCGGCCCATTCGGTGGGACTGCTCTGTCCAAGTCGGGCGTCAGGACCGAGAGGGGACCGGGATCGACTGGTTCGAAATCCGGCCGGAAATTCGCTGCGACGGGGTGGTGATCGACGAGGCGGAATGGCGGGCAGCCCTCCGGCAGGGCGGACTGATCCGTACGACGCGCGGCCTGCGGGTTTTGGATGGCCCGACCGTGGAGCGGCTGCGCGCGATCATCGGCCTTACGGGTGATGCGCTTGAGGATCGGGAAACGGCGCAGGTCGTGCGTGTGCCACGGTTACAGATTCTCGACTGGCTGGCGCTGCGCGAGCAGGGCATCCCCGTGTCGTTGCCCGCCGAGGACGAGGCGGTGCTCGCGCGCTTGCTAGGATTCGAACAGATCGAGAGACCACCGCTGCCGAAGGGCTTGCATGCGACGTTGCGCCCCTATCAGCGGGACGGCTATGCCTGGCTGGCGTTTCTCTACGAGCATCGATTCGGCGCTTGCTTGGCCGATGATATGGGATTGGGCAAGACCGTTCAGGCCATCTGCCTGCTGGCCGCCATCGAAGAGGGACGCATCAAGACGGCTCGTGCCGTGAAGGGCCCTCATCTGGTCGTTGTGCCGACGAGTCTCGTGTTCAATTGGGAGCAGGAACTGGCGCGTTTCGCGCCCGGCTTGAAGATCCGTATCTACAGCGGGAGCGAGCGGGCGATCGATATCAGCGACGGCGAGGTCGTCCTCACGACATACGGGATCGTTCGCCGGGACATCGACATCTTGGAGCGGATGGCGTTCCACGCGATCGTGTTTGACGAAGCGCAGGCGGTGAAAAACATCCTGGCGGACACCACGGGAGCGGTCCGCCGGCTCAAAGGGCGCTTTAAGATCGCGCTGACCGGCACGCCGCTCGAAAATCATTTGGGCGAGTATTTCTCCGTGATCGACCTATGTGTGCCCGGACTCCTTGGCGAGTACGATCGATTCAAGACGAACCTGAAACGTGTCGCGGGTCGTGCGCTCGATCGGTTGTTGCGCCGGACACGGCCCTTCATTCTGCGGCGGACCAAAGCCGAGATCCTCCATGACCTCCCGCCGAAAATCGAGCACGAGGTGTTCCTCGAGTTGACCGACCGCCAAAAGGCGCTCTACCAACAGACGATCGCCCAGGTTCGCTCCACGATCGACGATGCCTATCGCACCAAGAGCTCCGGGCAGGCGCAGTTCATCGCGCTCACCGCCATTCTCAAACTTCGGCAAGTCTGCCTTTCACCCCGCCTCCTCACAAATCAAGCCGACGAGCCCTCGCCCAAGCTCGGCTTCCTGGTGGAGCGGCTGCGCGTCTTGCGAGACGAGGGGCACAGCGCCCTGGTGTTCTCTCAGTTCACCAGCTTTCTGGACCTCGTGCAGGAAGCCTGCACCCGGCACGGGCTGCCCTATCACCGGCTGGACGGGTCCACGGCGCCGGCGGCGCGCAAGGCCCGCGTGACGGCGTTTCAGACCGGTGAACAGCCGGGCGTGTTTCTCCTAAGTCTCAAAGCGGGAGGGCAGGGGTTGAATCTCACCAGAGCGAGCTATGTCTTTCATCTGGACCCCTGGTGGAATCCGGCGGTGGAGCGCCAGGCATCGGACCGCGCGCACCGCATCGGGCAGAAGCAGACGGTCTCAATCGTGCGGATTCTCATGCGCCACAGCATCGAGGAGAAGATGATGGCGCTCAAGCAGCGAAAACTCGAGTTGTACGATGCCGTCATGGCCGGCGTGGTGCGCGGCGCTGGGCAAGGCGTGCTGACGAAAGCCGACTTCGATTTCCTCCTCTCGCCGAGCGCATGATCTCCGGAACAGTCGCCGTTCCAATCCCAGAACGCTCATCTTCTGGATGGGATTTGCGGCAGTCCCGCGGTTGATCCGGAAGTGAAAACGCTGGTGTGGCCGAACGACGCCAACTTTGATCCGGCGACACTGCACGATTGGCCTGAGTATAAAGACGCCTTCGCCGCCCGTGCCAGAGAATAGGAACGTATATCTGCCTAAACGGATCGAGCTTTTTGGGGCCAGAAGCACTTTAGCCCATCGCGTCCTCATACAGCCAGCCGCAGATACTTCTGAAACCATTTCCCTGCATGCTCCGCCACCTGTTCCAGAGTTCCTGGCTCTTCGAAGAGATGCGTTGCGCCGGGAACGACGATCAATTTCTTCTCACAGGTCAGCAAATCATGCGCCGCCTGGTTCATCTCAATCACCGGTTCATCGTGACCTCCGACGATCAATAGAGTCGGAGCGATGACCGATGGCAAGTACGATTCGGCCAGGTCCGGCCGTCCCCCTCGCGATACTACGGCCTTGATATTCGATGGCTCTCTCGCCGCAGCTTGCAATGCTGCTCCCGCGCCGGTGCTGGCGCCGAAGTAACCGATTCCCAGATTTTTGGTCTGTGGCTGAGTTCCCAGCCAGGCTTTTGCCAACAACAGTCGATCCGCGAGCAGATCGATATCGAACACTTTGCGCCGATCGTCCGCTTCCTCTTCGGTTAAGAGATCCAGAAGCAATGTGGCAAGTCCGTCTTGCTGTAAATGGCACGCGACGAAACTATTGCGAGGGCTCAATCGTCCGCTCCCGCTTCCATGCGCAAAGACGACGACACCGTGCGGATCGGTTGGAAGGCTGAGTATTCCCTCCAGGGCAAGGTTCCCTTTTGTGATCTTTACGGTGTGTTCAGGTAGGGCGGTCATGGCTTAGCCCGCTTCTTTGCGGGAGGACCGCAGGGAGCAGGACGGCTGAGCTCAGGCGGCAATTTGGTCTTGTCGTCGACGCAGGCGGCATTGAGCTGTGTCTGCGTGAGGCCGATGACCGACGAGAGTATGGCGCCCTTGAAGTTCGTGCGACGCAAGTCCGCTGAGTCCAGCCGAGCACCGCTCAAATCGGCTCCGGCTAGGGAGGCATTCTGGAGATTTGTTTCTTGAAGATCGGTTTCCTGAAGATTGGCATGGGTCATGTCGGCATGGCCGAAGTTCGACCCGCGAAGATCTGCGCCGACGAAATTCGACGACTCCAGATTGGCTCTGTTGAATCGTGCGTGAGTGAAAGAAGATTTCGGAGCGTACAGTTCATTCAGATCAGCGTTCATGAAGTTGATGTGCAATCCCTTGGCCCCGATGAGGACCGCGCGGGTGAGATTGGCGTCCAGGAAATCGGCTTCATCGAGGACGGCGTGGTAAAGAATAGCCATTTGCAGGTTCGCCGAGTGCACATCCACCTTGACCAGCGCGGCCTCTTCTAGGTTGGCTCCTTCCAGGTCGGCGTCATGCAGGTCTGCACCCTGTAGGTCGGCGTATCGGAGATCTGTGCCGCGAAGAATCGCTCTCTTGAGATTGGCACCGCGCAAATTCGTTTCGTCCAGATAGGCCCCTTCCAAGTCGGCTTCGATCAGGCGGGCTGTTTCCAGGCGCGCGCGGTCCAGCAGTGTGTCCTGAAGGGTGGCGCGATAGAGATTCGCGTTGGTCAGGATGGTGCGACGCAGGTCGGCGCCTGTGAGGTCGGCATTCACGAGGACCGCATCTTTCAGGGTCGCTCCGTAAAAATACGCCTCCACGAAATTGCTGTCGGTCAAATCGGCAGAGGTGAGATCGGCGCCCTGCAGCTGTGCCCGCTCGAACGAGGCCCCCTTCAACTTGGCGTCGATCAGGACGGCGCCAAAGAGGGCAGCTTCATCGCCGATCGCGCGTGAGAGATTTGTGCCGGTGAGCCGGGCGTAGCGCAGATCGGCTCCAGAGAGATTGCTGTCTATGAGAACGGATTTGGTGAGGTCTGCTCCAGCGAGGCTGGCCTGAGCCAGGATGACCTGGGGCAGCTTCGCCTGCCGTAGGATTGTGCCTTCCAGATCGGCCCGTTCGAGGTTCGCCCCCAGCCAGTGCTGCCCGGCTCAGGTCCGCTTGGCAGAGCTCTATACGCTTGGCATCCGGGTTGCCTCGATATTCCACCCATTGTTCGTGTGAACGGACAAGGGCTTGAAATATTTTGGCCGGGACAGGCTTTTTCTTATAAGGGCTCTTGCACAGAGAAAAATCGGGCGAGGTCGCATGGGAAGCTGATGGCCCGGCCGCATCGGCCCATGTAGCGGCGAGTCCGATGAGGATGATGATTCCCGCAGAGAGGGTCGGTCTGAAGAGACGGTTCATCACATATCTCCTTACGATAGTAAAATCTGCGATGACTGTCTAGGCTAAGCTTTGCAAAGTCAAGAAAATCCGTGCGTCACAGGCCGGCATCGTCTCAAAGGCTCACAGCGATACGGGAAGTTGCCCCAACTGCGTCATGGGGCGCGAAGGAGATCATGGGAGAAGCGAGAGAACCTGGTGCGATCTTGCGAGAACGCCGTTGGCGGACTTGTTCAACACGCGGCTAACTCTTCTTTGTGGTGTGAGCGATGAATGGGCTGAAGAGTTGCTGCAGCTTTTTGCTGCCGCACGCGGGGCATGCCGCCATCCCAGCTTCATGTTCCTTCAAGGTCACCACAATCAACGATTCTTTCCCGCAATCGAGGCACGTATAGTCGTACATCGGCATGGTGCACCCCTTTCGACAATCAGCCAAAAATCATGAGGGGATAGGTTCCCTGGTGCAACAGAGCGTGTGACACACTGCCGAGTACCATGCGGGTGAGGCCGCGACGCCCCCGGGATCCCATGAGAATAAGGTCTGGATTCAAGGCCTTGGCTTCCTGAAGAATTCCATCGACCGGAGTACCCAACATGGTCGCGATACGGGTGTGGTAGCCATAGGATTTGAGCTTGGTGGCTATTTCCTCGAGGAAGTCCTTCGTCTTGCCGAGGGCATGGGTTTCCATTTGCTCGACTGAGACCGCGTCCACCGGCCAGGGAGGTCTGGTATGGGGAAGGACGGTGAACAAAGTAATCGTGGGGGAATCACGAAAGGATTTCTGTTGAAGGAAGGTGAGGGCATGGTCTGCATCATAGGTTCCTTGTAAGGGAAGCAATATGTCATGAAGTGCTTTCAAGGGACCGGGAAGGATCAGTTTCGCGCCAGGCCCGAAGGTCAGCACTCGGTGGGAGACGCTTCCGATGAGCCGTTCCTTGATCGGTCCAAGCCCTCGGGTACCCAAGAGAATCAGCCCGAACCTTGAGTTGTTCGGCCAAGGCCACGATCTGATCCACCGGAGATCCGACGACCAGATGCTTTGTGACCGGCCCAACATCCAATGGAAGCAATGACACAATGCGATCCAACAAGCGAGTCCCATCGTCGCGCATGTTTCGCTCGACCGTCTCGTACAGTTCTTGCGCCACTTCCGGCATCATCATGGGATAGGCCGGGCTATGGACATCGAGCACATGCACGATATGCAGTTCCTCGGCGCGCGACAGGTACTTAAGGGACCGAACCGCCTCATATGAATGATCAGAACCGTCGACAGTGAGCAAAATGTTCAGTCAACGTCACCTTCAGACTGTGGGTCTGCTGCTTCGTTTCACATGAGTCATTCAGGCAATGAAGCTGTCGATCATCAACCATGGCAGGGGCACGTCATACGATCTGAACTTTCTCTAGAACAAGGGTGCCGAGCAAGTCTAATGCCGCCCCGGGGAGAGAGGTGAAACATGAGATGTGAAAGGAATTGGAAGCAGTTGTGAGCAGAATCTGTGTTACGCCTCACGGCTTGCTTCTTCCCTCTCATCTCGTATGGTGCCTTCTGCTACAGGGAGCGAATGACCGCTGTAGCACGGCTCCCCTTCTTGCGGAAGCGTCGCGAATAGCCGATGGCTGATGGCAAGAGCGAAAGGTGCCAAATTTGTAGTGTCTTCAAGCCGTCAGCTATCAACCATAAGCTCTCGTCGATGGCATTGCCCTTGCTCAAATTCCAGGTCGGGAGGATCGTTCATGGGGCGGGACACTGATCTCTTCAAAGCCATCCTGGTACCGGTGGATTTCTCCCCCTGCTCAGATGAAGCATTTCGGGTTGCCTGTCAGGTCGCGCGGCTGTGTGGGGCGACGTTGCTCGTCCTGCATGTGATCGACACCAGCTCCCTTGCCGCGTTCAATCGATTGGGTCTGCTGGCTGTTCCCTCCGATGCCGCGCCACAACGCCGCCGCTTACGCCATCATGCCCGTCTAAAAGTAAGGCAGTTGTTGGAGTCGAAAACAGCCGCGGACGTGAAGATCGCACGCTTGATCGTGGAGGGGGCACCTTTCGTCGAGATCGCCAAAGTGGCGCGCACGGGGAATATCGATCTGGTCGTGATGGGAAGCTACGGAGGTCGGTCCGGCAGTGTGGACAAGATTTTCTTCGGCAGTACGGCGGAAAAAGTCGTTCGCACGGCGGGCTGCCCCGTACTGACCGTGCCACTTGACCTATCCGCCTCACAACACAAATCGACGCGCTAATGAACAGATGGAGGTGATCATGATCATTGGAGGATATCGGGTGCAGTGGCGGAAGTTAGGAATGGTTCTATCCATAGCGTATGTGGCTTGGATGTATGGCGCAGTCCTTCAGGCACAATCCGAACAGGTGGTCGAAGTGACGATCAAGGATTTTCGTTTTGTGACGAAGCAAAGCCCTTTGCGTCTGGGGTTTCCCACAGTCATCAAGGTACGGAATGAAGACGCGGAGCGACACGATTTCGGCTCAACCATGTTTGAGGGGATTCCGACGCAAATAGAAAAGGACGGTGTGGTTGTGTACGGTCGAGGGGTGGGGGGTGTCTTTCTCGATGCGAAACGGGACGTCACGATTCGATTTGACATGACGCGGCCAGGTCGGCATGTCTTTCGTTGCTCCATTCACCCAACGATGAGCGGAGAGTTACTTCTATTGAGCGCGGAGGCGGTGTGAGTGTGCCGACAGGAGAACTGAGACTTCTCTTTGCGACTGACGGATCGTATGGATCAGCGACAGCGGAGGCCTATGCCTGTGGGTTGGCCCAGTCATGGGGGGCTTCGCTGACTGTGATGAGCGTGTTGGAATTTCCTCCAGGGATGGACCCGGACTACGCGGTGAATCGACTGTACCTGGATGAATTGATGAAGGAGGTTACGACAAAATTAACGGATCTCAAGGCACGGGCGGTCGCCCTCGGGATTTCCGTACAATCGTATGTTGCAACAGGACTCCCGAGCGAGGAAGTGTCGGCCGTCGCGCGGACCCAGGAAACAGAATTGATTGTGGTCGGAACGAGGGGGAAGACCGGACTCGAACACATCTTGCTGGGAAGTACGGCCGAGCGAATCATTCGTATGGCCCCCTGTCCCGTTGTGACTGTTCCCATGGTAAAACAGCGGGCGGAGGGAAGCTCGAAGTACCGAAAAGCCGAGCACCACACCGAAGCGAATGCTTGTGCCGGTCGATTTTTCAGACTGTTCGCTCGATGCCTTGGAGTATGGAGCGATGATCGCACAACGCTCGGAAGCCTCCATGACACTTCTTCATGTGCTCGAGCCAGTGTCGTATGGCCTGGATTTCACGCTGCCCCATATCGCCCAGCATGAATCGAGCAAGACAACCATCACGAAGCGGTTATCGGATCTCGTCTCCGCGCTCACTGCTGTCGGCCTCACGTCCGACTTCCTGATGTCGGGCGGTCTGCCGGCCGATTCTATTCTTGATGCAGCCCGAACGCAGTCGGTTGACATGATTGTCATGGGGACTCATGGCCGCCGTGGCCTGTCTCATGTATTATTCGGCAGCGTCACGGAGTCCGTCCTTCGGAGGTCCTCGGGCCCTGTTCTGTCGGTCCGCAGTCCGAAGTTTGGCCCAGACCATCGTCGTGTGCTTTCAGGTCAATTTATTCCAGCGAGCCATTAACTGAGGAGCAACCCATGCGAAGGACCGCAAAGAAAACCAGCAAAGTGCGCGAGAGCACTCCCTCCAAAGCCGGAGGCCTGAAAGCCAAACCCTCCTCTGGACCGGGCAAGACCGGGAAGCCCATCGAATTGCCGACTGGAATGTGGGAATGGATCTCGCGGAAAGCGTACGAGCTCTGGGAACAGCGTGGCCGTCAAGAAGGCAGTGCGCTTCGAAATTGGCTCGAGGCGGAAGAAATCGTCATGGAAGAAATCCATGAAGCGCGCAAATGAACAAGCGGCAGGATTCTGGACTCCGAGGCCGTCCTCTTTGGACGGAGTGCTCTCACGTCTGGACAACCTCTCGCGTAAACCGGAGTTCAGATTACAACGTGAACTGGCGCTCGCGCGGGCACTCAAGCCGTATCTGGAAGGGGGCGCAGGGCGGCTTGTCGCGCCGCTTGAGCAAGAAGTCGAGCTGGCAAGCCTCTATCTGTTCTGCGACTATTATCCGGATGACGGACAGCTGACGCTGATCGAACAGTTGCGGGATGTGATCACCGAACACATTCCCGAAGAGGAGCGGCAGTGGCTCGATCCCTTGAAACATTCCTACCTTGATCTCCTGGAACCAGTCGGCACGCCAAAACTGGATGAAGATTTCATGCTCCGCTCTCTTGGAGATGGCAGCATATGTGCGGTGCCGGGTGGCGAATTCATCAAGGACCTTGCAGCGGGTCAGATATTGCTCACGCGCATCGTTCGTGTTCCGGGCGCAGGCGAGTCAGATAAGGCCGCATGGGCCGGTTGCGGAGTCGCCATGTCACAAACCGACGCGGAAGCCTTGCTCGACATCACGTCGGAATGGCGTCGAGAGATGGAGATGACCACCGGATCCTTTGCGCTGGGAGAATGGAAGGAGTTTACCAAGCGATTCGGCTATATGATGCTTTGGGCCCTGGCGCAATTGCGTCTGGCTGTCCTCGTGGACGCCGTCGCCCATATTCGTTTTCAGCAGCCTGACGGGCAGCCGTATCTCTATGCCATGGCCTTGTACGACCACCATGAGCATCGGCTTTTTGTCGAAGGTCTATCCGAACTGAGCGAATTTGAACTGATACAAGCGGGGCCATCGAGCGGAGAACGAGGACCCACCCGGAGCCGTTTCCTTGGCGCGTAGTGGATTCAGCGGGAATGTAGTGGCGATAAGGCTATGCTGGTCGCGAAGCTGACGCTGACTTCGTCGCAGCTCATCGTGGAATGCGACAGCCCGGAGCGGCTTGACTCAGATCAAGCATCGACTCGCGGCCTCGTTGGGATTTTCACTGCATTTCCGAGACGAGACGTTGGTGCCGCCGGCCCGGCAATTCTCGATGGCCGAACTCATGTCCGATGAACCTCCGACGTTGGTCGTGACGCCGGAAGAAGACCGGACGCTGCTCAACCAGTTCCTGGAGACAGCGTACTTGGAGTGGTCGGATCAGCCTCATCTCGCGCTCGGCGGACAAACGCCTCGGCATGCGGCGGCGACTCCGACGTTGCGGGGCAGGGTCGGTGAACTAATCAGACGACATGGAGCGGCACGATCCGGGCCGTCAGCGGTTTGGGGAGCCGGCCTTCAGTTATAACCGTCTTCGCGCTCATGTCGGCTTGGAAGAACTGCCGGAGTAATTCGAGCCTCACGCTTGCCTCCTGACGAGACGGAGTATACAACCATGCCGGAGATGAAGAAGATCGAAGGGCCGATGGGACCTAGTCAGGGAGAAGCCGATGACAGAACGAACGTCCGACAGTCGGTATTCTTGTCGGTGGCGGGCCGGCTCCCGGAATCAATAGTGTGATCAGCGCGGCCACGATCCGCAGTATTCTCGGAGGCTCGGACGTGCTGGGGATCATCGACGGGTTCAAATGGCTCATGGATGGGAGCACGGGACAAATACGGCCGCTCTCGATCGAGGACGTGAGCCGAATCCACTTTCGGGGAGGGTCCTACCTCGGCACGTCACGTGCGAACCCGACCAAAAGCGCAGAGTCTCTCGACAACGTGTTGTTTGCACTGTCGAGTCTCGGCGTCACGCGCTTGATGACGATCGGCGGGGATGATACTGCGTTTTCGGCGATGAAGCTGGAGGAACGAGCCGGCGGTCGTCTTCAAGTCATCCATGTTCCCAAGACCATCGACAACGATCTCGACCTTCCGCATGGCATTCCGACGTTCGGGTTTCAAACGGCTCGTCACGTCGGGGTCGAGATCGTGAAGAATCTGATGGTAGACGCCCGCGCCACCACACGCTGGTATTTGGTTGTGACCATGGGGCGCAAGGCCGGCCATCTCGCCTTGGGTATCGGAAAGGCAGCCGGTGCCACGCTGACGATTATTCCGGAGGAGTTTTGCGAACGGCCGGTCAGGCTTCAACGAATCGTCGATCTTTTAATCGGGGCCATGATTAAACGGTTGGATCATGGTCGGGCCGATGGGGTTGCGGTGCTGTCCGAAGGGACTGATCGAAATTCTCGACCCACGTGATCTTGGCGGATTGGAGCATGTTGAGCGAGACGACCACGGCCATTTGCGGATGAGTGAGGTGGATGTCGGCGATGTGTTGCGGCGCGAACTGGCGAAGCAGCTTCACCAGTTGGGACTTTCCACCAGCCTGGTGGCGAAGAACGTGGGGTATGAACTCCGCTGCGCCGATCCGATTCCATACGATATCGAATACACGCGAGACCTCGGCTATTGCGCCGCTCAATATTTACTCGACGGCGGGACCTCGGCCATGGTCTCGATTCAAAACGGACGGTTCACCCCGATTCCGTTCAAGCAGATGGTGGATTCCTCCACCGGACGGACCAAGGTAGGATGGTGGATATCGATTCCCAGTCCTACCAAATCGCCCGACAATACATGATTCGGCTCACGGATACCGACCTGAACAATCGGGACCTGCTGGGCCGCTATGCCGCCTTGGCCGGCCTGTCTCCAGAGGCGTTTCGAGAACGGTTCAGCACAGTCCTCTGAAGCAAGTGGACGCATCTCGTCGAACAAAGGATATCCGACATGAAGATTCTTGCGGCAACTGATGGATCGAAACATGGTAAGTGGGCGATCGAATGGCTGGCGAAGATACCGTTCGCTGTGCAGCCGGTCGTCCGTGTCCTCCATGTCGTCGATATGGCGAGCGTTCGGGCTCCGTTTATGATCCAACCGATGATCGTCGGTACCGAACGGTACATTCAGTCCGAAGTGAAGCGGATGGAAACGGCGGCGAAGTCCACAAAAAAAGAATCGGAGGGTTTGTTGTCCACACTCGGCTTGAGCGGAACCGTGACGATCGATCGAGGCGGTGTGGCAGCCACGATCATGAAGCATGCGCAGCGTGGTGTAGGACTCCTGTCGATCGGGTGCCGAGGCTTGGATGCCTTGGATCGATTCATGCTGGGCAGCATCTCGAATCATGCCATCCACCATGCCCCTTGCTCCGTACTGGTCGTGAAAGAGGATCCTCGGCCCGTCAGACATGTGGTGTTGGGGATCGACGGGTCGGCAGCATCGGATAAAGCGGTGAAGTTCCTGATGCGCTATGTCGATCCGACCCCCGATGGTCCGGATCACGAACCAGTCATGGTGACCGTGACGCATGCGGTGCCCTATTTCAAGTATCCGGAAGTCAAAGAGGCGGGGAAAGCGCTGGTACAGCGCTATGGCGCTAAGCTCTCGAAATCAGGCTTCCAGATACGTGAAGCCTTGAGGCTGGGGAAGCCGGCCGACGAGATTCTGACGGTGGCCAAACAGGATAAGGCGGACCTAATTGTGACCGGAGCGAAGGGGTTGGGCGCGATCCGCCGTGTCCTACTCGGCAGCGTCTCCACCCGAGTGGTGCAACATGCCCATTGTGGAGTGCTCGTGGTCCGCTGATCATCTAAAGTAGGGGGTGGCCCATGGCCGCGTAAACAGGCTTGACGGCAAGGAGGAAGGCGCAATAGACTGACGCCCTCTCGGATACACCAAGGGAGAGGCTTTATGACAGCATTAATGAAGATCGATCAAGACTCGCTCCCCGATCGTTTAGTGACGGGGCTTTCAAAAATCGGTTGGCGATGAAGAGCCGCGCATGGAGACGGAAGGGACGGCAAGGTATTGGTCCCCTGCAAATTCAAGTGCTGACGTTTCTCCGGTCTCGGCCGAATCATTCGGCGACCGTCTCGACGATTGCCCGAGAACTCTCCGTTAAGCTGCCCACTGCTTCTGAAGTCATTCGAACGCTTGAGCATAAGCGATTGGTCCGCCGGCGCCGTCGGGAAATCGACAACCGCGTCGTGACCGTTCATCTCACCGCGCTTGGAGCGAAGGCAGGTCACGTCGAAAACCGATGGCCGGAGATCCTCGCGTCTGCGACCGAGAATCTATCGATGCAAGAGCAGGTCGCTCTTCTTGACCGCACTCGTGAAGCTGATTCGCGCGCTTCAATTGCAGGGAGAAATTCCGGTTGCGCGCATGTGCATATCCTGCGAGCATTTCCGTCCGCATGTCTATGCGGAATCGGACCAACCCCATCACTGTGGACTTCTACAATGTTGCGTTCGGAGATCAGGCATTTCGCCTTGATTGTCCCGAGTACGTGGAAGCTCCAGCGGAAGGTTCGAGCAATAATGCCGACTCTCACAACGCTGCGAGCGTGACCCCACCCCAAGGCCTAAGCGCCGGCTGACGGTTTATCATCGGGCCAGTTTCTGTGACGGGTGTTCTGTTCTCCCGATGTAGATCAGTCGGTCCGCTTCGATCTGCCTCATTAAGTCGTCCAAAGCCGCCTGTAACGCGATTTCGATGGGGTCACGATCGGAAGCAGTGACCCACCGTACCGATGATCCCACGGCGGTGTGTTCGGCGTGATACGACTTAATAGATCGAACGCCTTCGCTCATCTCTGCTTGCAACCCGATTCGGTAATGATAGAGACCGCTGTGAGAGGTCAGCGTCAGTTTCGTGGCTATATGAAGCGTCAGGTCGGCTGGGTCAAACGAGACTGAAGCGAACGTGTCTCGTTGTTGCAGGTATCGCAAGACCGCCTGCTTCAGGTCGAGATGCGGCCATTCCAGCAAGACAATACCTGGTCGATGGTCCGGACCTTCCATTGAAATCGGGCTGATCACGGCCTGAAGAGTTCGAGGGATGGTAACGGACGACGCGCTCGAGGAGAGGGGAGTCACCTGAATTCGATGAACGCACCCTACCCATGTCACACAGAGGCCCAGCAGGAGCATTTTGAACATACTGGAGGGGGGCATAGACAATCAAAGGTTGGGCGTACGAACTCTCACCACAGTT
>CAWKJK010000025.1:0-45996 GCA_963849655.1 uncultured Nitrospiraceae bacterium | reverse complement strand
GCAATCCGATTCGGAGGATTTGATGAACATCCCAGTTACAGAGGCTATCTGTGTGGGCCTTATGATTTAGGATGGCGTCTGATCAATGCCGGTTGGCCAGAAGTTTGGCACGATGAGGCCGTGGCGTTATGGCACTTCGCTCATCCCGACCCCATCGGCACGAACGGCCAGCAGGCTTCGCTGAAACAGTTGCTGGAAAAGGCCTACCCACATATTGATGGTCATGCGTTGACGGCTGTGGAAGCGTTTTCCACAGGTCGATTTCAACCTCTGCGTGAGAATCAGGAAATTTGGACTTTGCGGATGCAGGATCGGCACATCGGATCCGAGCTGGAAACTCGGTACGCCGACTTAACCGGACAAGGCGGCTATTCACCTTGGGTCGTGCGATCGTTATGGGCGTCACTGGCGAGAGAAATTATAGGGCGCTATTTCGAGGATCGCCTGTGGAAACCAATCCGAAAGAGTGTTGTTTCCCTTATCGGGCAACGTGTCACAGGAATGCTCCGTGCTTTTTACGGAAATCATATCGTCCCACGCAGAGTCAATTATGAAGTACCTGCGGATCATCCGACTCTGCTCTGTTCCGTGAGAGGTTACAATATCGTAAAAGTGAATGATGCCTTCTACGCTGCGCCTCAGAGTGTCGGCAATCTCGACCTGTCAACGGACGAGGGAAGGGTTCACCCCGACCTGCTCGTTTCTCAAAACTACCAGGCACTTCTCAAAAAAGTTCAGGTGACATCAAGGGGATAACCTAGGGTACTCACGGCTCTGAATAGTGCATTATGGGGAATTCAACTCATTATGACATTTTTGTTACTCATGCCTGGCGTTTTCATGAGGATTGGACAAAATTTACAGAACTTATGGACAAGATGCCGGGACTCCTGTGGCGCAACTTCAGCCTGCCCTGGCATGATCCTGCGATAAGTCCGAATACGGAAGTCGGAGGCCGATTCATCCGTCGTTCCTTGGAAAGCCAAATCATTCCGGTGCATGTCGTTGTTCTGCTTGCGGGGGTATACGAAATTAGGAGCGCCCGATTGTGGGTCGACATGGAAGTCGCAATGGCGAAAAAGCACAATAAACCCATTATCGCTCTACCTGCGATCAACAAAGACGCAATTCCGGATGATCTCGTTGCATTGTGCGACGCGAGCTGCGGATGGGACGGAGCTCGATTGATTGCCGCCATCGACGAAGTGCGGTCCCTGCCAAGATTTGTCTCAGTCTTCCGTGCGATGATTTGCCCTTGATGCTCCACTGGAAAGTGATGGAATCTCATCGCTAGAGAAAGAGCAGGGCGAACCAGCTTCTCAGGCCCAGATCTCGGTATGGTTACGTGATCGTGAACGGTCAAAAAGGCGATTGATCCCACATACGTGCTTGTGTATCTTAGGTAATTGTTTGGTCGCCATTTTTTACCCGATGGAAGGAATTCCACGAGGGGGTAGATAACGTTTGAACTGTGGATTTTTTATTTTGGATATGAGGTGAGTGATGACCGATACAGCCGTCGTTCTGACTCTTGAGAAAGGCCATGCAACTGCCAAGGTGGAAGGGACACGCGTCACATTCAGCCCACACCAATGTTTCGCCTTCGACAATGGGCCGGACGATGTGGCGTGTCTGCGCGCACTGGGGGCTCATCTCATGACGTTGCCCGGCCTTACCCTGGTCGGATCGAAACGGTTTGTCGATTATCTCTTGCAACATGTGCCCGGACTCGACGGTCGGATACTCGGCACTGTCTTTTACGAGCATCTCGCGGAGATGCACCAACTGCATGGCCTCGCTACTGTTAAGCTTGGATTCTTACCCCATGAAACACAAACCGCTTTTCTCTGTGAAACGTTGGCCTTCCCATGCATGCAGATGATGAAGCAATTGCCTCAATCGGTCACTGTCGTCGACCTCACGATTTTGGCGGACATTGCCCTCGACGCCATTCCGGCCCGTGGGTGGACACCGTTGCCGCGCAATATTTATCCGATTGAAATCCCGGAGATTCAGATCAGGAAAGATTTGGACGTGGCCATTGTCGACTGTCCTTCACGTAACCTGTCCTTAATGCCCAATGGATTGGGATATTTGAACAATGCTCTGAAGAGAACTGCGGTGTCCTTTCAGATCGTCGACCTCGATATTATTTCCTACCATCGGTTTCATGTTCACCGGCTCTTCGACATGGGCGGCTGTATCACGCTTCCTGGTGATGTGATTTTGCCGGAGGATCCTTGGCAGGCGGAGCACTACGATCTGTGGACCGCAACGGGAGGAGGGGCTTCCGGTCCAACTGGGCGCAACGAAGTACTGGAGTTCTTCAGGCCCGTCATCGACGAGACGATCGCGGCTTTGGTCGAAGCGCGGCCAAAAGTACTCGGACTTTCAATCCAAGGATGCAATGAGGCGGCGGCGCGGGAGGTTGCGCTCGGCGTCAAGGCTCAGTTGCCTGATATCACGATCGTGGTGGGCGGGTTCAGTTGTTACAACGCAGATGTCGGTCGCCGTGCATTTCCGGAATGCGACTACATGTGCATCGGCGAAGCGGATCTCACAGCGGGTCCGTTGTTGGAGGCATTGGCCAGAGGCGAGCGGCCGTTCAACCAGCCTGGCGTGCTGTCACGTTTCGATACGCCCGATTATTCGTATCTTCCGGCGCCGATGATTCATAACCTCGATCAGATCGAATTCCCCAAGTATGAGTGGTGCGATCTGAGCGTGTACAGAAACTTCAATGACTACCAACTGACGCCCATTATCGCGAGCCGGGGTTGTCGCTGGTCGCGCTGCACCTTCTGCGCCGAACGGTTCTACTGGCGCATCCGCACCAAGGAAAATTTCGCGGATGAACTGGAATGGTTGGTCGGACGGGGCTGCCATCTATTCATGTTCAACGAGAGCGATCTTGGCGGCATGCCCGAGCGTGTCATGGAGATTTGTGATGAGATCATTCGCCGTGGTCTCCATCGCAAGGTGAAACTCACGGGCCAGCTGCGCGTCAACAGGAAGCAAAACCGAGCCTTCTTCGAAAAGCTGCGAGAGGCCAATTTCGTCGCGCTTCGTTTCGGGATCGACGCGTTTTCGGAGCGCACGTTGCGGCTGCAGATGAAGGGGTACACGGCCGACATGATTACACAGAACCTGAAGGACTGCTGGGAGGTCGGGATCTTTACCGAAGTCAACTGGGTCATCGGCGTTCCGGGAGAAACCGACCAAGACGTGGAGGAGGGGATCGAGCTCATTCTCAAGGACCGCAAGTATATCGGTCGGCTGGCCAATATCAACCCGCTGATATTGGTGAACGGCAGCGTCTACTGGATCGATCCGGCGTCCCACAACATTGTCTTGAAGGAACCTCAGGAAACAATGTACGAAAAGTATCCGAGAGCCCTTCCGGCGGACCAGTGGCACAGCACCGAACCGTATATCGACGCGCAGGTGCGCAAAGAGCGATTTGAGCGCATCGTTCTTGCTTTGCACGATGCGGGCTTCAATGTGGGGGCCTGGGCGAGCCGAGTTATCGAGGATGTCAAATTCAATCGCGATAAAGCGCGAACCGCTTCAGCGAACGGCGACGCAATCAGCGCCGGAGAATTTGAAGTGGCCGGAGGTAAAGACGCGGAGAATATTCCGAGTCTTACGGAGGAGGAACGGGCGCTTGAAGTCGCCGGGCAGCGTTCGCCGCTCGCTGAGGAAAGCCGGGAGCGCACGGCAAAAGCACTGCCTATGTATCCGGCTCAGGATGCTCAATCTTCGGATGCCGGGAAACCATTGGCGGAACCTCCGTTATTCGGGATCGCGGGTGAATCGCCGCGCATAATGCGCAAAATGGAGACGCATACGATCCTTTTCTACAACGGTTGGTACTACGGCATTCCCGCCGCATTAAGCAGTGTTGATGTGACAAGTCCTGAATCGGCCGCGATCGCGGGAATTCTCCGGTATCCAACCGAAGAAGAGGTCGTCGCGGCTATTGAAGGGAGCGCCCGATGGGCGAATTCACGCGGCCATTACGATGATCAAAAGAAGCAGCGAGCGTCCGGATCCTACATGCGGGTGGATAGCGTGGGCGAAATGTCTGAATCCGCCGAGATACCTAGCAAGCCTCGCATCCTACAATTCGGCAAGACGCATATCGCCGTGGATCAGGAAGTCTTAAGGGATCCGTTCGGCCGGAGATCATTTGTCGAAAGAAAATCCAAGAGCCAAGGAGACAGCAAGCGTCATCTCAGTGTCTGGCGCCGGATGGCCGATCTGCTGCCTGCATCATTCGAAGAGGAGCTTCGCCGTCTCATCCGTCAGGAACGTTTTAATAGTGGGAACGGAGGGTTCCTGAGCGATCTGCAACTCGCCCGTATGCTCCCACATGCGGTCGCTGTCGCGTATGTCAAAGAGCCGCTGAAGCGTATCCTGCGATCTGTGACCGGACGGGGCACCGGCAGCGAAACGCCGGCTGGAGTGCCGGTGAAAGGAGAAGATTTCTTTATCCTGTCCGTCGTGACCAAGAACACTCAACCGGAATTGTTGTGGACCATCGGCAATTACAATCTCGTGAAATTTGACGGTATGTTCTATGGGGTGCCTCATGGGGCCTATGTGGAATGGGATTCCGGTTTCGTCGCATCAATTCCCGGGATGCTGGTCGGAGAGACCATCGGTGAAGTTGACGGAATGATCAGGACACGGCGAGGAGAAGCCGGGGAGATCTCCGTCGCTACAGCAGGCGGTCGCTCCCACGCATCTGGGTTCACGAAATCGCCCGTTTTACTTCGTGCCATGCCTGAGGAAGGCTATGACGTCATCTCCTATGAAGGTTGGATCTACGGCATGCCGCATGCCTTAGGCTCTATCGACTTGACCGAGATCGACGTCATTGAGATGCCGGGTGTCATTCGCGACGTATCCCGTGATGCCGTTGAAAATGAAATCTTCGCGCTAGGCCAACACAATAACAGGTCGTGTAGCACGGTCGAAGTATGAAGCTGTTTCAGAAATGTGGTTCCACTCCAGGCATCTTGCAGAATCTGCATCCTGCTTCGTGGCGGGATCATCGTTTCGGTTTACCGCAAGACAGATGGAAGCGGCTTCAGGGAAGGAGTTTTTGGATAACCGGCGCAGGCACGGGATATGGAAGGTGCATTGCGCTGGCCCTTGCCGCTGCAGGAGCTCGAGTCTTTATTTCCGGAAGACGAATTGAGAAATTGCGCGAGACAGTGGATGAGGGGACGGCTCTCGGCATCGATGTCAGCCGTTGTATTTCCGTTCCAGTGGATATTCGATCGGACGAGGATCTTGCCCGTGCGGTGAAAAGCATCCAGCACGTGACCACCAGCCTGTATGGGTTGGTGAACAGCGCCGCCCTTCCGCAACCGCCAGGGACCGTGTTTCCGCTCGCCGATCAAAGTGTGGCGAACTGGACGGATCTCCTGACGACGAATGTGACGGGACCATGGTTGACCTGTAAAGCGGCGATGCCGCTTTTGGGTAATGGAGAGGGATTTCGCATTCTCTTCCTCTCTTCCTTCGCGGGATGGGCATCGACGCCGGGTTTCGGCTCATACAATATCAGTAAGTCAGCTGTAAACACGCTTGGGGCATCCCTTGCTGCAGAATGTGCCCTGAAATATCCGAGTAAGGATATTCAGGTCAACGTGTTGGTCCCTGGCGAAGCCCGCACTGAGATGAATCAGGGATCGACTGAAAGTCCCTACGCGGTGGTCAGTATGGTGCTCGTCCTCTTATCGCATCCGCCGGGTGGCCCCAATGGGTTTTTCTTCAATCGTGATGGGCGTCACCTCGCATTTGCTTATTCTCAGGAATATCCTCAATCGCTCTTGGCCGTACGCTGATGCGCCATTCCTTACACGTTGCGGTTCCTTGGAACCTTAGTCGCTACATTCCGTTAGACGGGTTTCATCCGCTCTATCGGGCATTGTTCGATCATGTTCCTGATAATGTCAAACTTCACGCCTGGGATAACGTCCGGCTGCATCGCAAGTTTCGGGATGACGCTTCTGTGCGCAGGACAGTGATAGAGAAAACACAATGGGAAGAACATCGTCACGATCGACTTGATCGAAGTTCTATTGCAAAGAGGTATCAGGAGTATTTTTGGCCTCCTGATCAGGCTCTAACGACCGCTCTGGAGGGGGACCTGGAATTTCATCATACCGCCCCATTCCCCTCCCTCACACGACCGTTTGTCTTTCACTGCGAGTCGTTTGCGCCGGTCTTGTTCCCGTTTGCTCAACAAGGGAGCGGCAGTGTTGAAAACCATGAGGAACTCAAGGAACATTATAGAAGCATTTTTTCTCATCATCTGTGCCTCGGAATCTTCTCCCATGTGCCGGACACGCTTCATGCGCTTCGCGTGTTCTTGTCCGACTCAACCGTCGACGGGAAGTTGTTTTCCTCAAGAACGGGGTTAAGTACCGATGCATTCTCCGTTCACGAACCGGGGCTAAAGCCGTCGCTTTCCAGGCCGCGGTTCTTGTTCCTCAACTCTGCCAACCAGAATCCGGTGAATTTCTTTCGTTGGGGTGGGCATCTCGTCTTACGTTTCTGGAAGGAGATGGTTGCCGGTGGCCGAGAGGGTCTTCTGATCCTTCGTTGCGCGATGCCCGATGATAGCGAGTTGCGTGAATATGGTGTTGATGTGTCTTGGATCAAAGGTGAGATTGGCCGAAGTATCGTCTGGGATCAAGGCTATCTGGCCGGTCATGAAATACAGTCCTTAATGGCCGGCGCGCATTTTTTCCTGCTTCCCAGTGTGACTCTGCACTCTGTCTCGATTATGGAGGCCATGAGGGCGGGAGCGATTCCAGTTGTGTCTGATACTGTGGGGACCTCGGTGTACGTCACTGATAAGGAGAATGGGATCGTCTTGTACGGTGTACGGAAGAGAGTCCGACCCAAAGACGAGGAAACGGACTGTTTGCTCGACCGATATGGTCGATGGCCGGAACTTGACACCCTTCTTGTCGAGCAAATGACAAGCCGTGTGTGCGCTTTGCTGGACGAGCCTGAGGTCTATTGGGACGTGCATAGGCGTACGTTTTCCCATGCGAAGGAACGATTTTCAGGGGAGGATTTTGCTCTGGACTTCTGGAGCGTCGTATCGGCTCTCTACGCGAAATTTAGACTAGCGTCCATTACCGAAGAGATCGGTCCCGATCGCCAGGACCGTTCCTTGAACGAGTGTACGATTCAGAGTGATGGTTGGGCGCGAGTGTTTGAGAGTCCTCCACAACCGATGTTACGAATTAAGACAGAGTTCGGCATGGTATGGGAATTGGGGGGCGCCATGATCCGAACGTATGGGAATCCTCGCATCGAGCTGAATGACTGGTCCGCATTGGCTCAGTACTATAAGGCAAATGCTCCGCCGGTGACGTATGCCACTACCTTGGAAGAACTGGAAGGAGCATACCTTCACCCGCTGGGAGGGCGCCGCGAAGGAGTGCGGCGCAGGGTGGTTCAATGGATTTCCAAAACGCTCATGCCATTTCCCGCCTTCTATCGCTATGCCGCCCAGCTTCTTGCGGTGTATCGTCGTCATGGAGGGTTCAGGTTCGCCAGGCCCAAGACAGAACCGGAGATCGAACTCGTCCGTCAGGGAGTAACGGGGTATAACATTATCCGTCATCGTGATCGATACTATGCCGTTCTTCAGCGCGAAGGGGAATTTTCTCCGGAAAAGGCCGAGGCCGACGGCTATTCGTCGTGTTATCGAGGGCATTCTGTTGATGAAGTGCTCCGAAGTATCGCTGCAAGTATTTCGGCATCGCGGTCGTTCGCCCGCGAAGAAGACGCTGAACCTGTCGAGGTCATCGTGGAGGGATTTCATCATTTCAACATCGTCCGCCAAGGCAAGGAATTTTACGCCTTCTTGCAAAGTGAAAGCGAATCGGCACGATCAAAATTACTTTCGAAACAATATGCCCCCTCTTTTTCAGGTTTCTCGCTCGAAGAAGTTCAGCGCCAAATTCTGAGTGCCCTCACTGCCGAGTCGGGGTGGCTCCAAGGCTGGAAGAGTCCTGTCGATTCTATCGAAGCGTCGAGACGAGGCACCCGCTGAAGAAGCCTTCAATCCATTGTTGGGTCTATAATCATCAATTGTATGGGATTGGTGACCAAGTGAGCTTTGCGGTCACTGCGTTCCGACAACACGGCTATCCGGTTTCCGTTGGGAAACAGCCACGCCGTTCGTCTCTGAATGTCGTCATTGAAGGGTTTCCCTCGGAAAGTAGTAGGGATGTGTTGCTGAATTTTTGCCGATCATCACGGAAACGAGTCGCAGTGATCATGACCGAGCATTTGGATTTCCAGCATGGCCAGGTCTATTTCCACGGTGCCCCTCTTGGTAGTCACAACGATTACATGCACTCCTCCACAATCCTGACGCGGATGAAGCATCTGTTGGAGTGCTTGCCCTATCTCCGCTGTTTCTTCGTCTTGGGCGACCTGCCTGAATTACGTAACATCTCGACGCTTGTGCCTGGTGTGGATGTGCGCGCCATTCCGTTTCCCGTCCTAAGCGACGGCCCACGCGAAGCTGTTGGAACGTCTTGTGATACCATTCACGATCTTGTGTTTACCGGAGCCATGACGGAATACCGTGCCCGGCTTCTTTCTCTGTTAGAGGCGGAAGGACTGTCGGTCATGTGTCCGAGAAAATTTGTATCGAGGAATCGCCGCAACGCCCTCAATCGATCGGGGAAAGTGATTGTGAACATTCCTCAGCGAGGAGGTTGGCAATGGCTGTCATTAATGCGAATTATCGCCGGACTTCAAACCGGCCGAGCCACTGTCTCACTGGGAACCCATGATGCCTCTCATATCGCTTCCTGCTGTACCCAGTTGGATCTTCGGGACCATGATTGGGTGAGTAAGGTGAAACAGTGCGTCGATGACTGGAAGTCGCTCTATTTTAGAGACCTCATAAGCTATGCAGCCATGACGCAGAAGTTTGGGCGGGAAAAAGCGTTTCCGCATGATGTCCTCGAATACTGGGGTGTCACAGATAGAGTTTGCAGTTGAGAAGGAGTTGCCCTCCAGCCGTCCAGGCTATCAAGTTTTATTCAACACTTTTAGCGCAACAATCAACTCAGGTGGCTTGATTGCCGAGGAGCATCACCATCAGCTCCTAAGCTAATATCGCATCATCCCATGGATGCTGTTGTAGTTATTCCAACTTGAAGGATTTCAAACAGAGCTGCCTCCTTGATGCCGCGCTACTACCCACAAAGGTGATAATAATTTGGGCTCGCTGAGATTGATTCTGGCTCTATCGGTATTTTTTTGGCATATACCAGGCCATCCTTTTCGCTTGGTTCATGGGGGCATTGCCGTTGAGGCATTCTTCATGATATCCGGATTCTACATGGCACTCGTTATTAATGAAAAATACTCGAATCTTCCCCACTCCTCGTGGATTTCCACGTTTTACCAAAGTCGCATATTACGATTGGCGCCGACATATTTTGTTATTTGCCTGGTCGAAGGCCTTTTGTATATGCGCAGCCACACGCCGAATATCTTTTCGGGCAATGATCTGACCCTGCAGGCAAGATCGGCGCTATTCTTCATCAATTTCTTCATATTTGGACAGGATATGTGGCAAACAATCCTGTCCCATTCCGCCACCAACATTCCAAACTCCTTTATTCAATCAGCGGTACATTTCTTCGGCAAGAACGCTCTTGAACAAATCTATGTCTACATCGGTCAAGCCTGGTCGCTTGGAATAGAGTTGATTTTTTATGCAATGGCTCCATTTGTCGTGATGTCTAAGAAAAGGGTCCTCGCCCTCTTCATTGCTTGCCTACTTATTCGATTCTACTTCGTAGAACACGCCGATCTATTCCCCAATGACCCTTGGCGTTCCCGTTTCTTCGCCAGCAATATGACCTTCTTCTTTTTAGGAACCATGAGCTATTGGATTTATGCCCGCGCTGTAAATTTCGAGCACGTCAAGACCGTTGGCCGCATGGTGGCTATATTAGGAACGTGTTCCTTGATCGGCAGTGTGTATTTCACCGGTGGCATGTTTCTTTTTGATGGCCCTGAAGATTACGACCAGATCAGGTTATGGATCTTTTATCTTTTGTTTACAGCCGGAATGCCGTTTCTTTTTATCCTGACAAAGGACATCAAGTGGGACAGCTATATAGGCGAAATATCGTATCCGTTATATTTGGTCCATGGATTTATCATTGGATCGCTGAACTATTTGCGTTTCAGCCCATCTGTTAAGCTCGCGCTCATCATCGCAGCTACACTGGCAATATCGACTGCCTTATTCGTATTTGTTGATCGTCCAGTAGACCGCTTTCGACATAAATTGACAGCGTCGCCTAAAATCATAGGTGCGCGGTCATCGCTACACAGGAGCATTAGATATTCTCTTTCTGCTGTACCCGTCTTGCTGTTTCTACTTGTCCTATTCCGGCCTACTACTGAAGCCAGTCCCGTGCCGCATTTAGGGCGTGTCGTCAATTAAGCCAGATGACGGCGGCGGCGAGATACACAGCGCCAAGGAAGGTTTCGGCGCGTTTATCGTATCTGGTGGCGATGGCGCGGTATTGTTTGAGTTTGGCGAAGAAATTCTCGATCAAATGTCTGGCTTTGTACAGTTCTTCATCGTATGCACGCGGCTCTTTCCGGTTTTTCTTTGGCGGGATGACGCCCTGGACGCCTGCCTTTTTCAACAGATCAAGAACGCGCTCCTGCGCGTCATAGGCTTTGTCGGCCAGAAATGCCTGCATGCTTGTGAGAAGATCAGGCAGCAAGGCATCGGCTCCTTCCAGATCGTGCGCCTGCCCCGGTGTGAGATGAAAACCGGTTGGATTACCCAAGGCGTCGCACGACGCGTGAATTTTTGTGGTCAACCCGCCCTTGCTGCGCCCGATGCACTCTTGCGTGTTATCCCCCTTTTTGCCCCGGCGGCATGCTGATGGGCACGGACGATGGTGGAATCAATCATCGCATATTCGTTGTCGGCGTCTTCCGCCAGATGCTCGAAAACCCTTTTCCAGACGCCGCTTTCAGACCATCTCCGGTGACGGCGGTGAGTGTTCTTCCAGTCGCCAAAACGCTCCGGCAGATCGCGCCACGGAATGCCCGCCCGGTAGCGGTAAATCACCGCCTCCACGAACAGCCGGTTGTCTTTTGCTGTCACGCCGACCGTATCTTCACGGCCTGGAAGCAACTGCTCGATCCGCTCCCATTGATCGTCCCGCAGCCCATACCGTCGCACCATTCATAAGCCCCTCCATCGGCTTATGAACAGTGAAGCACAATACGATTCCTGTGTGAATCCGGAAAACGCTCAGGCCGCTAATTGACGACACGCCCTAATTAAAGAGGTTGGGCGCTACAACATTGTGGCCTTTAACGGGAAATTTTATGGCATTCCACAGGGCATAGCGGTGAATTGGCAAAAGGATGATTTGCTTGCAATCCGTGGAATGCTCGTCAGCACTACCGCAGAAAACACAGAACAATTAATTGTGACATCGCTCAAGACTATTCAAAATACCCCTTAATGATGAGTTTTCCGGCCCGCAGAGAGCTCACGATGAGGATTCTGAGGAACAAGGAGATGGCGATGGCATCCGAATCAGGGCAACCTATTGAGCGGTGGACGGCGAAGCAGAAGGTGAAGGCCTCCGATGTGAAGCTGCTGAAAGAATTGGAGTATGAGAATGGCCGATCTGGCATACCCCACCTCGGTTGGCTGCCTGCGGATCAGCCTTCATAGTGTCAATTCTCATAGCGTGAGACAACTTTTCCGCAACAGCGCAATCGTTCGATGGGGTGCCGCGTTTCTTGGCCCCCGCATTTTTACTAATCTTGGAGCATTGCCTCGCTATATCGCGGAATGGAAAACCTATAATAAGAAGGCCGCCACACAACAGATCTTGTTCCGAGATTCATACCCCTGCCTTGCTGATCGTACCGTGGCCACGCCGTTCGATCCGCACTATTTCTTTCAGGCTGCGTGGCTCGCGCGGCGATTGCATCACGCGATGCCTTCCTTCCATGTCGATGTCGGGTCCAGCGCGATGATGATTAACGTGTTGAGTGCCAATGTGAAAACCGTGTTTGTCGACTATCGTCCTCTTCATGTTCGTCTTTCTAATCTCAGTTCCCTTGCCGGTGATATCGTGCGGCTGCCCTTTCAAGACGGCAGCATCGCTTCATTGTCATGCCTTCATGTCCTCGAGCATATAGGACTTGGCCGTTATGGCGACCCCATCAATCCGGAGGGAAGCCTTCTGGCTGCTGCGGAGCTACAGCGTATATTGAAACCGGGCGGGAGGCTCTTTTTATCGGTGCCGGTCGGCCGCGAGCGGGTCTGTTTCAATGCGCATCGAGTGTTTTCTTCGGACACTGTAAGGGATTACTTTCAGGAACTTCAGCTCAAGGCCTTTTCTCTTGTGGACGATGCCGGACGATTCAACGAGGAGGTTCCGCCGGAAACTGCGGCCGATCTCGAATATGGATGCGGTCTTTTCGAATTTGTGAAGGCACGTGCGTAACGATCTACGGGCCTGGCTGGCTCAGCGCGAACTGTTCGCCTATAACGTCGTGCGGCGCGATCGTTGGATCGCACAACAAGCGTCGTTGGTGCCGAGTGGGACGAAAGTGCTGGATGTCGGCGCCGGTTCCTGCCCATATCGCGCATTGTTCGCACATTGCGACTATCGTACTCAGGACCTCGCCCCGCTGCGAGGCGACCAGCTTCGACATGGCAGCTATGGGGCACTCGACTTCGTATCGGACGTGACAGCCATCCCGGTTCCGGACGGCAGCTTTGGGGTGGTGCTCTGTACGGAGGTGTTGGAGCACCATCCAGAGCCCATCCGGGTGGTCTATGAATTGGCGAGGATTCTTCAACGCGGAGGAATGTTGATTCTGACAGCCCCATTGGGATCAGGGATTCATCAGGAGCCCTACCATTACTACGGCGGCTATACCCCCTGGTGGTACGAGCGTTTTCTAAGAGCGGCCGGCTTTGAGGAAATCCATATTGAACCGAACGAAGGATCGTTTCGATTTTTCGGGCAGGAATCAATACGGTTCATACAAACGACCAGCCCGTTGAGTTCCAGTCTGCCGGTAGGGATCAGACTGCTGTGGCTGCCGATATGGGTCGCTCTGTTTCCTATCCTTGGCGTGGTCGTCCCTGTGTTCTGCAAATGGCTGGACAGGTTCGACAGGGAACGGCGTTTTACAGTCGGCTACCATGTGACGGCGCGGCGGGCTACTGTGGCCTGTTCACTCTGAACGTCTTCAATGTCTTCGGGAATATGGGTGGGTACGGTTGTGAGGCGGTCAATGAGGAATAGGGAATATGGGGCTAGTCGGTCGACTTAGGCGACGGTTCAGTCATTTGGCCAATTGGGTCATCGGATCCGAAAGGGTCTCATACGCTCAGTGTGGGGAGGATCTCATCGTCGATTATGTATTGGCCGCGCTTGATGTCGATACAGTGTCCTATCTTGATATTGGTGCGCATCATCCTCGATACCTCAGCAACACCTACTATTTCTATCGGCAGGGTGGCCGTGGTGTCTGCGTCGAACCGGACCCGAATGCCCTGAGGGCATTCAGACAATTTCGTCCCCGTGATACCTGCTTGCCGGTAGGAATCGGAATGCGGCCTGGCACCGCAGATCTTTTCGTGATGACCACGTCGACGCTCAATACCTTTTCCCGTGAGGAGGCCGAGCGGTATCAGGGTTATGGGACAGAACGGATTGAACGCGTGATTCCGGTGGAGATCAAAACGGTCAACCAAGTTCTGGACGAGCACTTCGAGTCAGCGCCGGACTTCGTGTCGATTGATGTCGAAGGGATGGATCTGTCGATACTGAAAGATTTTGATTTCAAGCGGTTCAGGCCAAAGGTATTCTGTGTTGAAACGCTGACCTATACGGAAGACGGCGGCGAGGAGAAAATAAGCGACCTGCAGAGGATCTTGCAGCAGAACGATTATTTGATGTATGCGGATACCTATATCAATACGGTTGCCGTCGACCGCCATGCGTGGACAAATCGGAAGCTACTCCAGCCTCGCAGCCGAGTTTCCAATAGGCCATAAGTTTTACTGATGCGCATTTTCTGTGTCTTTGGTCGACACAACTATGGTGATCCCATTCGTGGGGAAGGGTACGAGTTTACGAATTTTGTGCCTGCACTTCGGGCGCTTGGCCATGAAGTGTCATTTTTCGATTCCTGGGATCGTTCTGCCTATCGTGATTTTGCGGATTTGAATCGAGCATTTCTACGCCGAGTCGATCAGGAACAGCCGGACGTGATCTTTTGTGTGCTTCTGAGTTACGAGTTGTGGCGGGAAACGTTGGACATCGTTCGATGTAATGGGTCTGTTGCGATCATTAACTGGGGTACGGATGACTCTTGGAAATATGAACAGTTCTCTCGCTTCGTTGCTCCGCATGTCGACTGTTATGCGACGACCTATCCGAAGGCACTGGAGAAAGCTCATTGCGATAGGTTAGACAACTTCGTGCTGACTCAATGGGGGGCGAGCCGTGACACGTTGGCCGAGCCGTTGCCTGCCCATCAGTGCAAGTATCCCGTGACGTTCGTGGGCAGTGCGTATGGCAACAGGAGAAAGTGGATCGAAAGCCTACGTGCCGGAGGGATCGAGGTCGAGTGCTTTGGCCACGGTTGGCCCTCAGGGCCGGTCTCTGCCCCGGATCTTCTTCGTATCTACCGGGAGTCTGTGCTCACTCTGAACTTCGGAGACTCGGGCATTCATTTTCGCGGGCTGCTGCCGTACCGTAGTCGCCAAATCAAGGCGCGTGTATTCGAAGTGCCTGGCGCCGGCGGTTGTCTGCTCACAGAATCAGCGCAGCACCTCGAAGAGTATTTTTGCATCGGTGAGGAAATCATCGTGTTCGATGGTCGGGATGAACTCGCCGAGCGCATTACATATCTTTTGGCCAATCCGGTAAAACGGGATGCTGTTGCCTATCGAGGGTTTGAGCGGGTGAGCAGGGAGCATACATATAATCGGCGGTTTGAGGAGTTGCTCGAAAAACTGACTCAACGGGTTACTCAGCGATCCATCCGATCCATCGATTGGCCGACCTTTGACCAAGTTGCCCGCCTGCACAGGATAGGTCCGTGGTTAACATTACTCAGGATGTTATGTGTCTCCTGCGCTAGTTTGATGTGGGGTAAGCAACGGGGGGCTCGAGCTGCGCGTCGTTTGATCTTTGAGTTGTCTTGGCGTCTGCGGGGGGCCTGGACCTACAGTGCCGCTGGCTGGCCTGGGCGGATATTTTACAGGGAAAGTTAACAGGATGTTGAAAAAGGTCTCCAGCTTTGTTCTCGTATCGCTCAAGGCCTCAACGTACCAACCACGTACGTCTCGGCCTTTCGCTCATTGCGGCCTCGCTGGAAGACCTTTTTGAACATCTGCATCAACGCAATTTGTCAACTGTCTATTATAAATGAACGCGCCTCTAGTCACTGTTACGATGTCGGCGTACAACGCGTCCGAGACGATTGATCTTGCGTTGCGGTCGATTCTGACCCAAACGTATCAAAACTGGGAACTCATCGTCGTCGATGACGGCTCGACCGATCGGACCGCAGAGAGCGTATCCTGTATTCAGGATTCCAGAGTTCGGTTCATTCAAGAACCATCAGGGAATAGGGGCTTAGCTGCACGATTGAATCAATGTGTGCGTCTCGCGAGGGGGCAGTATGTCGCCAGAATGGATGCCGACGACGTGGCGTATCCGCAGCGTCTTGAACGGCAGGTTCAGTTCCTTGAAACGCATTGCGACATCGATCTGTTGGGAGCCGGCGCTGTGATTTTCAAGGGAGAAGGCGAGATCATCGGTTGTTACCCAACGGCAAGCTCCCACGAAGCCATTTGCCGGCGACCATGGTGGGGATTTCCGCTTGCCCATCCGACCTGGATGGGCAAGCGGGCCTGGTTCTTATCGCACCCCTATTCAGACGAAGATACTCGGTGCGAAGATCAAGCACTCCTTCTTCAAAGCTTTTCTCACAGTCGCTTTGCGGCGTTGGAGGAAATCCTTTTGGGCTACCGAGTGGCTGAAATCGCAGCGGGAAAATTGGGTCGTGGTCGGCTCAACTATTGTCGACGCCTGGTCGAGAGGGTGCGCGACCTTTCCTCATTGAGGTGGGCGATGATGGGCTTTGGTGTGCATAGCGCCGCTCTTGCAAGAGACCTTGTCCTCCAGTGGAGGCGCACCGTGGGGAGCGGGTCTCGCAGATCTTGGGGTTCCACGGGCCAAGCAGAGAAAGACCAGTGGCAATCGGTGTGGACTCGGTTGTCGCTTGATCAGTCTGTTCTTACACGGACGCATGTGCAGCATGCTCCAGGCTA
Source organism: uncultured Nitrospiraceae bacterium (assembly GCA_963849655.1). Lineage (GTDB taxonomy): Bacteria > Nitrospirota > Nitrospiria > Nitrospirales > Nitrospiraceae > Nitrospira_D. Next base: position 29,597 of record CAWKJK010000025.1, on the reverse strand, counting down.
AGAGGAGATGATAGTGACACAGGGTAGCCAAGAATCATCGCGCGGAATCGGCTTCCTCATTCTGGTGAACGTTCTAGTTTTAATATTTTTGCTCATGCTTCTAGAAGGTGCGGCTCGCCTCTATATTGCTTGGACAAGAAAAAGTCATTCGGCCGGCATGACAGAGAGAACCATGTATCTATCCTATAAACCGTTCGTCATGTATGGGCCGGACTGGGATCAAGAATTTTCCAATAAGGAGGACATTAGAGAATCCGATATCTGTCGTGTCCTATTAGTTGGAGGATCTGTCGCGCAGGGATTTCCGATAGCAGCGCTCGAAGAGGAATTCAACAAACCATTTACCAGAAAACAATTTCAAGTTCTCAATGTTGGAACCGGCGGCTACGAAGCCAGACAAGAGGTCATCGTGGCTTCAATCTGGGGTCCTAAAGTAGCCCCCCATATCGTTGTTTCGTTAGATGGGGCAAATGATCTCGTCCATCGTTTGCGGGTCCAGAAGGCGGGTGCATTTTATCTGAATGACGCCTATGAACTCTTTCTCACTCAGCCGTTCTTCGCGCCTATTTACTATATCCTAGGACAATCCCAATTCTACAATGGGATGGTACGGTTCTGGCAAAAACGAAATATCCTTGATGCGGATTTTTACGACGACGCCATACCGATATACATCGAAGCTCAGCATAGTCTGAACGTCCTGGCAAAGGGACTAGGAGCAAAACGGCTCATGGTTCTTCAACCATTTTCGGGTTTCAAGAGTCCACTATCGGAAACCGAGGCAGCATTTGATCTTTACAAATATAGGGAAAAGCAGGTTAAACATTTGTATGAAGAGACGGATCAAAGACTTCGAAAACTTGCTGACATGGACAGAGTTCAATATCTGGATGGACACTATATTTATGATGGGATGTCAAGCACGGTTTTTGTGGACGACGTTCACCTTACAGATCTCGGCTACAGCATACTGGCTCAGCGCATTTCCGAAAAACTACAGAAAGAAATTACGGCCAGTGGTTCGCTTTGCGGAGCTGAGGCGCATCTCTAGGGTCGACGCAATTGGCAATATCGGCCCTGATACGTATTGATGTTTCAAGGCTGGTTGAGCGCTCATGAGCGATCGTCCTCGCCTTTTGTATCTCATCACTGAAGACTGGTATTTCCGGCTGCATTGGATAAGGTTGGCACAAGCAGCGCGGGATGCAGGATTCGAGGTATTGCTCGCATGCCGAGTTCAGGAGCACCGATCCGGAGATCAGCCGACAAGGGTTTAAACTTTTCCCCATCAACCTTCTTCGCCGAAGCGTGAATCCGATTCGAGAGTTTCCGGCAGTCGTGGAGTTGGCTCGGCTCTATCGAGCTGAAAAACCCGATCTCGTCTATCACGTGGCCATCAAGCCGATTCTCTATGGGTCTATAGCCGCTCGTCTCGCAGACGTTCCTTCCGTCATCAACGTTTTTGCTGGATTAGGGTATGCCTACACAAGCGACGAGTTGAGGGCGAAGCTGCTCCGTCTCTTCTTAACGTTCGGGTTGAGTGCGGCCTGCAAATCCGCCGGCTCGCTTGCCGTGTTTCAGAATGAAGAGGATCAAGCTCAGTTAGTACGTGATCACGTTGTGCTGGAAAGTCAAACACGGGTGATTCCAGGGACGGGAGTCGATACCGATAGGTTTAGGCCGATCTCCAATGAGAGCAGTGACCACATCATTCTCTTGCCCTGTCGAATGTTGTGGGATAAGGGCGTGGGAGAATTTCTGGAAGCCGCGCGGCTGGTAAGACGGCAGAAACCAGGAGTTCGTTTTGTGCTTGTTGGGCGATGTGACGAAGACAATCCCGCAAGCATTCAGTCGAAGCAATTGCATCAATGGCAGGAAGAAGGGGTGATAGAGTGGTGGGGACACCGAAGCGACATGCCGGCCGTATTGGGACATGCAGCCGTAGTCGTATTGCCGTCCTATCGCGAAGGGTTACCCGTGAGTCTGCTGGAGGCGGCCGCATGTGGCAAACCTATTATTGCTACCGATGTTCCGGGTTGTCGTGAAGTCGTCCGACATCGTGTAAACGGCCTTCTCATTCCTCCAAGGAACGCCATTGCGTTAGCAGACGCGATCATATTGTTATTGGAAAATCCGGAGTTGAGGCAGGAGTTGGGTCGTCGAGGGAGGGACATTGTGGTGAAGGAATTTTCATCGACTATCGTGATTCGGCAAACCTTGGCTCTGTATCATGAGCTGTTCCAAAAGAGCCGCGCTTGATGGGAGTCCATCTGCCTAAAATGCCAGGGGTTGATCGGACTGATTGATGTAACATGCGGGTTCTGGTGACAGGCGCCTCGGGATTTTTAGGATCGGCTCTTATTCAGAAGCTCTGTCAATCGGGATGCCAGGTGCGCGCGGTCGTTCGTGAACCGAACCAAAGTCTCTCGTTCCCATCAGGAAGCGAGACGATAGTCGCGGACATCTGTCGTTCATTGCAAACCGAGGAAATGGCGAGCGACTGCGGAGCCATCGTGCATCTGGCGGCGAAAGTCCATGCCATCGATGATTCCGGAGCAGAGAAGGACTATGAGGCCGTCAACGTCGAAGGCACGAGGCGCGTCCTGGATGCGGCCGTGAGGTCCAGGGTGAACCGAATTGTGTTTGCAAGCTCAGTCAAAGTCTTTGGCGAAGAGACGGATGGATGTATTGATGAATCGCAGGTACCTGATCCACAGACTCCCTATGGCCGGTCAAAATGGCAGGCGGAGCAACTTGTTTCGGAGTATGTGGAGCGATATGGCCTCACTGCTGTCTCGCTCCGTCTTCCGATGGTCTATGGTCCGACAAAGAAAGGCAACCTCTATCGGATGATTGAAGCGATCGATCATGGGAGGTTTCCGGTCTTACCTCGTCTCTCCGCAGTACGAAGTCTTTTGCATGTTGAGAATTTTGTACAGTCGGTGTTGCGGTGTCTTCGGGTGTCGTGTTTTAATCGAGCAACGTATATCGTCACCGATAGCCAGCCCTATTGCATGACCGACCTCTATGACTGGTTGCGGGCCGGATTAGGGAAGCCTCATCTTCGATGGCGGGTTCCGCTCTGGATCCTCAAGGGCGGCGCGCGATGCGGTGATATGCTCCAGGCTATCAGTAGTCGCCCCGCTCCCTTGACGACTGAGCATCTGACAAAGCTTATCGGCTGTGCCTGGTATAGTTCGGCCGCTATCACACGTGAATTAGATTATCGACCTATGTATTCCTTCGAGACAGCGGTCCCCGAGCTGATCGCGTTTTATCGCGGAGTGACACGTGTGGACTGTTGAACTATCTCATCCGCCGAGCTCCGATGTCGCTCATGTCTGAGTTAGGTGGAACGTCTTCTGTCAGCTCAGCGCTCGCAGGCTCATACGTCTTGATTCCCATGTAAGAATGAGTCATAGAGCTTCCCCCGAGGACGGTAGGGTCTCCTATGTCAACAGAACCTTTTAGTTTGGCAGGCCAATCAGTCGCCGGCGTACCCATGTCGATCATGATGGTCGCCATTCCAGGAATCTTTGCCTTTGTGGTGGCCTGGTGGCTCACAGACCGTTTATGTTCGCCGAAATCGTTTTTGTCGATACTGTCTCGCCCTAATGAACGGACATTGCATTCCATGCCGACCCCCCAAACTGGAGGGTTAGCCGTCATCGGCAGTGTGGTGATCAGTCTCATTCTGGCGGCCAGTGTTTTGGCGATTACTCAACCCTCAAAACCTGTATTGCCGAAGGGCCTGGCGTCAGAGAGTGTCTGGATCGTGGCTTCCATGCTCCTCATCTTTGTCGTGTCTTTCCTCGATGACTGTGTCGGTCTCTCCGCCGCTCTCCGATTGGGTGTCCAAGCAGTCTCCGCGTGTATCATTATTGGTGGTGTCCGCCTGATCTTGTCTTCCATCCCAATACCCGGAGGACCGACCATCCTGTTAGGGCTGGCCGCAATTCCGGTGAGTGTCCTTGTCCTCCTGTGGATGGCGAACCTCTATAATTTTATGGATGGTATGGACGGCTTTGCGGGCGGAATGACGTTTTTTGGGTTCGGATTTCTCGCATATTTTGGGTGGCAGGCCAACTATCCGGTCATGCTCATCATCGCCACGTTCGTCGCGATGGGCGCTCTGGGATTTCTCACTCATAATTTCCCACCCGCGCGTATCTTCATGGGCGATGCGGGGAGCATCACGCTCGGATTCTCGGCGGGGACCATGATGATTCTGGGAGTTCGCGATGGAATATTCGATGTGTGGGTTCCGGTCATGATCTTTTCCCCATTCATCGTGGATGCGACGGTGACCTTGCTCCAGCGGCTATTCCGTCGCAAACGGATCTGGGAGGCTCACCGGGAGCATTATTATCAGCGATTGGTCTTGAGCGGATGGAGTCATCGCCGGACGGTGCTTGCAGAGTATGGGGTCATGATTCTGTGCGGAGGGCTGGCCGTTCTGTATCATCACTCGACGGACAACGGGCGGCTCATGGTTCTTGGTATATGGGTGGGGATGTTTTTTGTGTTGAGAGGGCTCGTGAACAAGTTGGAGCAGAGGCGCAATTACTCTCGCTCCGTTCGAGAGCCCCGCGTGGCGAACGGTAACAATGCTGTGCAACCGGTCTCAATAGAGGACTCTTCAAAGGTCACCGTCAAGACATAGCGTGATCGTGATCCGGGTCGTATCACACCAAACACATACGTTACGTCCATCGCAAAGAAGGTCCCAGGAATGGGAGTTGTTGTAGGTTTGTCTCCGTGGCGGATCGACCGGCTGCAGACGGAAGCGAGGCGAGCGGCCGGCTGGACGACGACTGCGCTGGGATTCACGATCCCGCTGTGGGTGGTGGCGGACAGTATCCTCATCGGTCTGCTCGTGCTGTGTTGGGCGATCAGCGGCGGGTGGCGCGAAAGGCTTCGTCGGATCACGACGAATCCGGTCGCAGTGGCGGCGCTCTTGTTGTTTGCCTGGCTGCTGCTGGGAACTTTGTGGGGAGGAGGAGAGTTGGGGGAGCGAGCGTTATGGGTGAAGAAATACGCCAACCTTTTGCTCATTCCACTGTTGGTTTCGATGATGATCGATGCCCAAGAAAAGAATCGGGCCATCCTCGCCTTGGCGGCCTCGTTGGTCGTGACCTTGGTGTTGTCATTTGTATTAGGTTTGGGGATTCTACCGATCCACGAGCGCCTCGATTGTAATGTGTCCGACCCCTGTATATTCAAACGACACACGACCCATAACCTGCTTATGGCATTCGGTGTGCTGTTGTTCGGAGTGTTGGCATGGAAGTCCTCACGCCGATGGGCGCGTTGGGGGTGGGCGGTGGCTGCATGCTTGGCTGCGATCAATGTCCTATTGATGGTACAAGGCCGAACCGGATACATGGTATTGGCCGGGCTTGCCATGGTCGCATTCCATATGTATTTCGGCTGGCGCGGCATGGCGGCAGCGGTCATCGCTCTCAGCGTGACATTTTCGGTGGCCTATCAGGTCTCCACCTCTTTCCGTGATCGGGTCGATCTTGTCGTCACGGGAGTGGCACAGTGGAGTCCCCAGACGGCTACTTACGATGGCGTGACCGAACGAATGGAATTTTTTTACCATACCGTCGAGATCATTCGGGACCATCCTCTGATGGGCGTCGGCACAGGAGGATTTGCGCAAGCCTACGCCGCACGTGTGGAAAAAATCGGCCTGCCTGTTCCGACTCATCCCCACAATCAATATCTCCTGGTCATGGTACAAGTGGGAATACTCGGATTCTTCCTGCTGGTCTGGCTCTTTGTGCAACAATGGCGATCAGCGGTCCTTGCCGGCGATGCGACTTATGGATTCCTTGCCAGAGGGCTGGTGGTCACCATCGCGATCACTTGTCTTTTCCAGCCCGCGCTCAACGATCATACCGAGAAACTGTTTTACTGCTTGTTCTCCGGTCTCATGTATTCAGGGACTGATCGACAGACGAATACCAGGGTATGAGTATTTCCGTCTATATCATCGCCTACAATGAGGCGAAGAAGATCGCCGATACCATCAACAGTGTGCTGTGGGCCGACGAAATCATTGTGGCCGATTCCTCCAGTACCGACGAGACGGCTCGGATCGCACAGGACATGGGAGCCCGCGTCATCCAAATTCCGTTCCATGGATTCGGCCATCTACGAAATCAGGCCATCCAAGCCTGTACGCATGAATGGATTTTCAGTCTCGACACAGACGAACAATGCACCGCGGAGGTCCGTGATGAAGTCCTCATGACCCTTTCCGGAACTCCCGCACACGACGCGTATCTTGTGCCAAGGCGGAATTACTTCATGGGGCGTTGGATCGAACATTCCGGTTGGTATCCGAATTTCCGCCAACCTCAATTGTTTCGCAAAGGCTCCATGAAATACGTGGAATATCCTGTCCACGAAGGATACGAATTACTGACCGCGAAACCGGTCGGTCGGTTGGAACATGCGATCTGGCAGATTCCATTTCGAGACTTTGAGGAGGTCGTCAAAAAGGCCAACCGGTATTCATCGCTTGGGGTATTGAAGCTCGCCGATCAACGGGTTTCGATGGGGACCGCGTTGTTTCACGGCATCTGGTCGTTTCTCAAGCATTATGTCGCGAAGCGAGGGTTTCTGGACGGGTGGGCCGGGTTTGTCATTGCCTTCGGAAATTTCGAGGGAACGTTTTATCGGTATGCCAAGCGGTTCGAACAGCAAGAGATGTGGTCGCTCCCCAAACAGGCGCCGCTTCGACGCCGTGTCGACTCACCGTCGAAATGAAAACAGCGGTGATCGTGACGACATACAATCGCCCTGATGCGCTGGCGGTTGTACTGGAAGGGTACTGCGGCCAAAGCGATCACGATTTCGGGCTCGTGGTTGCAGATGACGGGTCGAAAGGGGAGACGGCTGAGGCCGTGAGGCAATTTGCACGGCGCGCGCCGTTTCCGCTGACACATGTCTGGCACGAGGACCGGGGGTTTCGAGCAGCCGCGATCCGCAACCGCGCCGTGGCGTCGACGGACGCCGACTATGTGATTTTCACAGACGGTGACTGTGTTCCCTCGCGCCATTTCGTGCGTGTCCATAAGCAACTGGCTGAACCAGGTTACTTTCTCGGATCGAATCGTGTGTTGCTCTCGGCTGAGTTGGCGAGCCGTGTCCTGCGCCAGCAGCTGCCGATTCATGCGTGGAGCGGAATCGATTGGATACAGTCCTGGTTTCGGCGTGAAATCAATCGGGTGTTTCCGCTGATAACACTGCCCGATGCTCCGTTTCGAAAGTGGACGCCGGATCGGTGGAAAGGCATCAAAACCTGCAATCTCTCCGTTTGGCGGACCGACTTGATCCGTGTGAACGGACTTGACGAGTCCTACGAGGGATGGGGACTGGAGGATTCAGACGTAGTCATTCGGCTTCTCCATGCCGGAGTCAAGCATAAGAATGCCCGCTTGGCTGCGACGGTGTTCCATTTGTGGCATCCCGAGCAGGATCGCATGAGGCTGCCCGACAATCAGAAACGCCTGGATGATCTGTTGCGTTCGTCGACCGTTCGAGCCGCTATTGGACTCGATCAACATGGTGGTCTCTGATGCCGACCGACCATCGTCCTGATGACGAAACCCGGATTGCGAAATGAAGCGGGACATGAACAGCGCATTGGTCGTGTGCACGCGTCGAATCGGGGATGTGCTCTTGTCCACACCGGTGGTTCGCTCGCTCAAGGCGGCGTTGCCTCATCTGATGGTCGATATGCTCGTGTTCGAAGGGACGCAGGATATTGTATCCGCCAATCGTGATATTCGACGAATCTGGACGATTCCCGAACGCCCTCCGATCGGGACTCATCTGAGATTGCTCCGCTCGATTTGGCGTCGCTATGATGTCGCCCTTTCGGTTTTGGCCGGCGATCGCCCTACCTTTCACGCGTGGATGGCCGGTCGATATCGAGTCGGAACGTTGTTGCCGGACGGCAAATCATGGTGGAAGCGGACCCTGCTCCATGAATGGATTCCGTTCGATAACTTGTCGACTCATACGGTCGTTATGAATCTGCGGTTGCTTGCCCCGTTGGGGATTAAACCTTTGGGGACACCAGTAGTCAGCTGGAGAGATGAGGATGAGGCATCCGTTCATCGCCGGTTTCCGGGAATAGCGAGTCATCGACGATACGCCGTACTGCATGTCTCGCCGAAGTTTGTCTACAAGACCTGGTCAGTGGCCGGTTGGGTCGCACTCGGGCAATGGTTAGTCGATCAAGGACTTGTGGTTGTGGTGACGGGAGGGGCGTCGGATCAACGAACCTACAGCGAGCACGTGGTCGAGAGACTCTCGGATGCGGTGAATCTTGTCGGCCACCTGACATTGCCGGCGCTCGGGTATCTGCTTAGCCGTGCGGCCGTGTATGTCGGAACGGATACCGCTGTGAGTCACATGGCGGCAGCCATCGGCGCGCCGACCGTCGTCCTATTCGGCCCGTCAAATCCGGTGAAATGGGGGCCCTGGCCAAAGGATTTCCCTGTCACAGCTCAGAGCCCCTGGAAAACCCATGGATCGCAACGGCTGAAGAATGTCTACTTGCTTCAAGGGGAAGGAGACTGCGTGCCGTGCTTGGGCGAAGGCTGCGATCGCCATATCAATAGTTTGAGCAAGTGTCTGCAAGAGTTGCCCGTGAATCGTGTGATCCAAGCCGTCGAAATGATGCTGGCGGAGCATGAGCTCCGCGTTCGGACATCAGGATTCGCATGAAACAGACCGTAGCCAAATTATTTCACTCCATCGCCGAACGGTATGGGAGCACGGTGCTCGATCATCGCTCGACCCTCGTGATCGGCGCGCAACTGGCTTTGATCCTGGCGGCCAATGTGGCCGCCTTTGCGCTGCGCTTTGAGGGCGATATTCCTCCCGAATATCGGCAGATCATGTGGGATCATGTGCCCGCCGTGTTGCTGATATTCGGTACCGGTTTATGGGTGTTTGGGATTCAACGAGGACTGTGGAGATATGTCGGTCTTCACGATCTGGGCAACATCCTTTTGGCCTCTCTGAGCAGCGCAGCGGTGTTTTATGGAGTGATCCATCTTATCGGGGGTATTACGCAGTATCCTCGATCCGTGATCATCCTGACCGGTCTGTTGAACGGATTGTATTTGGCGGGAATCCGGTTGGCCGTGCGGGGATTCCGGGAGTGGATCCAGGTCGTCGGTCCGAGTGCGCGACGCGTGTTGGTCGTCGGCGCCGGGAATGCGGGTGAGCTGTTGGTCAGGGACATGTTGTCCGACGCAAATTATAACTGCAGTCCGGTGGGGTTCGTGGACGACGATCCTATCAAGCGCAAGAAAAAGATCCATGGCATCCCGGTTGTAGGGACGATTGCCGATACCAAGAAGGCGGCCGATAGACTGGACGCCCAAGAAATCATCGTCGCCATTCCATCGTCTTCGACGGCGGTAAAACAGAAAATTCTCGCGGCGTCCGAAGGCTGCACGGTCCCGATTAAAACCTTGCCCGATATCAAGCAACTCTTAGTCGACCCTGTCTCTCTGCAGCAAGTACGGCCGATGAGATTGGAGGATTTGCTGCAGCGTGAACCGATCCAAACGGATCGTCAGGAACTGCGCCCCCTCGTCGCTGGAAAGGCGGCATTGGTGACCGGAGCGGGGGGGTCGATCGGATCGGAATTGTGCCGGCAGATCGCCCGATACAAACCCGCATGTCTGATTTTGTTCGAACGGTATGAAAATGCCCTCCATTCGCTCCTGCTGGAGTTACGAGCGACCTTTCCGGAAGTAAAGATGTTTCCGGTCATCGGAGATGTGACCGTGCTCGACCGCGTATCGGAAGTATTCCGTCAGACTAGCCCTGATATTGTATTTCATGCTGCTGCGCACAAACATGTTCCGCTGATGGAACTGAACCCGAAGGAAGCGATCCGCAACAATATCCTAGGGACCCGCATGGTTGCCGAAGTCGCGTTGAAAACAGGCGTTGACCGTTTTGTACTGATCTCCACGGATAAGGCCGTCAATCCGTCGAGCGTCATGGGCGTCACCAAGAGAATTGCGGAGCATGTGGTGCGGGAGTTCAACCACACCGGTCTCACGAAATTTACGGTCGTGCGGTTCGGCAACGTGCTGGGCAGCAATGGAAGCGTGGTGCCTCTGTTTTCCGAACAGATCCGCAAGGGCGGTCCGGTGACCGTCACTCATCCGGACATCAAGCGGTTTTTTATGACGATTCCGGAGGCCGTGCAGCTGGTTCTCCAAGCGAGTGTGATGGGGCGGGGAGGAGAAGTGTTTGTCCTCGATATGGGGGAACAGATCAAAGTCGTCGATCTGGCTAGAAACATGATCGTATTGGCCGGCCTCGTTCCGGGGAAGGATGTTGATATCGTCTTTACGGGGTTGCGGCCGGGAGAGAAGTTGTATGAGGAGCTGTTCGAGGAGAGCGAGCAGGCCGAGCCGACCACCCATCCGAAGATCCATCGAGCTGTGGGGACCCCTGTCCCGGTGGGCGAACTAGGCGAATGGTTGGAGTCATTGCCGACGACGCTCCCCAAAAGCGACGAAGAAGAATTGCTTCAAGATCTCAAGCGACTTGTGCCCAGCTTTCAGCCCGACCTCTCTCAGGGCGTTTCGTAGTTTTGCATATCGCGTGTCGATTGTTCCTCTTCGTGTTATCGTCAAACCCTACCGTTCCAATCGACGACAACCGACAGGAACAACAAGGAACCATTTGCAATAGGAAGGTAGAGCCGTGAAAGGCGTTGTGTTGGCGGGGGGACTGGGGACTAGGTTATTGCCTCTCACCAAGGTCACAAATAAACACCTGCTTCCGGTTTATAACCGGCCGATGATCTATTATCCGATTCAGACGCTGGTCGATGCAGGTGTGACGGAAATCATGTTGGTGACGGGAGGGAACAATGCGGGGGACTTTTTAAAATTGCTCGGGAATGGGAAAGAGTTCGGGCTCAAACATCTCAACTATACCTATCAGGAAGGTGAAGGCGGTATTGCCGACGCGCTTCGGTTGGCTGAGCATTTTGCCGATGGGGGGCCCATCTGCGTGGTGTTGGGCGATAACATCATTCAAGGGAGCGTCGCCAAGGCGGCGGATCACTTTCGCCGTCAACAAAGAGGGGCCAAAATTCTCCTCAAAGAAGTCAAGGATCCGCAACGGTTCGGCGTACCGGTTTTGGAAGGTGAGCGCGTCGTAACGATCGAAGAGAAGCCGCTCCATCCTCGATCGCCGTACGCCGTCACGGGCATTTATTTTTATGATCCACACGTATTCGAGTTCATCCGATCGCTCAAACCGTCGGCTAGGGGGGAACTGGAAATTACCGACGTCAACAACGCCTACATCAAGGCCGGAATGTTGACATGGGATCTGCTTCCGGGTTGGTGGACGGATGCCGGTACCATCGAGTCTCTCTATTTGGCCAATCAGTTGGTCGGCCAAACCGGCGCCAATAACATGAGTTTAGCGGCATAGATGCGTATCCTCGTCACCGGCGGCGCCGGGTTCATCGGTTCTCACCTTATCCGACGTCTGCTGGCCTCCGCACAGCACCAGGTCGTCAACCTTGATGCCCTCTGCTATTCGGGAAATCTGGCCAACCTGGATCGAATAAGCCGACAGCCGGGATATGAGTTCATCCATGGTGACATTTGCGATGAATCGTTGGTTTCATCCCTGCTCCGCAAATATCAAATTGAAGGCATCATCAATTGTGCGGCGGAGACGCATGTCGACCGTTCGATTCTTGACCCGGGAAGCTTCGCGCGCACTGATGTCGTGGGCACGGGCGTGTTGCTGGAAGAAGGGCGGCATGCCGGCGTAAAACGGTTTCTCCAGGTCAGCACGGACGAGGTATACGGCACGGTCGAATCCGGTCTGTCAACGGAAGAAGACCGGGTGGAGCCACGTAGCCCATACTCGGCCAGTAAAGCGGGGGGCGATCTCCTTGTGTTGAGCTATTGGACGACCTATCAATTTTCCGTGGTCGTGACGAGGGGCAGCAACACCTATGGCTCTCATCAATATCCGGAGAAATTCATCCCTCTCTTCGTGACGAATGCCATTGATGATCAGCTGTTGCCGTTGTACGGCGACGGCAAATACCGCCGCGATTGGCTTGCCGTCGAAGACCATTGTGCCGGGATCGAACAGGCATTTTTTCACGGAGAGCCCGGGGCCGTGTACAACATCGGCGGAGGTAACGAGCGTGAAAACATTGTAGTCGCCGAGGAGATTCTCTCGTACCTAGACAAGCCGAAGAGCTTGCTTCGCTTCGTGTTAGACCGGCCTGGTCATGATCGGCGGTATGCAGTTGATAGCGGGAAGCTCCGTCGGCTGGGATGGCGCCCTGTCGTGCCGTTTGAAGAGGGGCTGCGTGCGACCATTCAATGGTATCGAGAACATGAGTCCTGGTGGCGTCCCATCAAGTCCGGAGAGTTCCGACAATACTACGAACAATTGTATGGGACACGCCTGAGGGAAGCAGGTTAAGGTCCAAGCAAGCTAAGGTTAAGATCAACCTCGATCTCATCCTCAACCTGAACAATCGCGCCATGCGCATCCTTATCACTGGAGCCGGTGGGCAACTGGGCAGCGAGCTTTGCCGGGTGTTTGGGTACGAAACCGTTATCCCCAAGGACTTACCGGACTTTGATCTCACGCGCCCGACGGTTGAAGAAGAGATCATCGGATCCGCTCCCGACCTGATCATCCATGCGGGGGCCTACACCGATGTAGATGGGGCCGAACGAGAACCGGACCTCGCGTTGGCGGTGAACGCGAAGGGGACGGAACAGATCGTACGTGCCGCCGTTCGGCTTGGGGCTCGCCTCATGTATGTTTCTACCGACTATGTGTTCGATGGGAAGCAGGGGGTTCCGTATCGTGAGGACGATAGCCCCTGTCCGATCAACCGATATGGATTTTCAAAATGGAAAGGAGAGCAGGTTGTTCTGGCGTCCGGCGCCAGGGCTCTCGTCATCAGGACCGCATGGCTCTATGGATCGGTCGGTAGGAATTTTGTGAAGTCGATCATGCGGGCTGCGCAGACCGAGCCGACCTTGAAGGTTGTGAATGATCAATCCGGCTGCCCTACCTATGCCCAGGACCTGGCCGCTGCTGTTGCTTCGCTGGTCGGGAAGGATGTGGAAGGGGTGATCCACGTCACCAATCGTGGACAGTGTACATGGTATGAGTTTGCGCAGGCCATCGTTCGGGAAATGGGGTTCCGTTGTTCCGTCGTGCCGATCACGACGGAACAGGCAGGACGCCTTGCCAAGCGACCGCCATATTCAGTGTTGAGTCCGGACCGATTGGTATCGCTGGGCCTTGCGCTGCCTGAATGGAGCCAGGCGCTGACACGATTCACCAAGGTCGCCCACAGGTCTTAGTATTCTCCATGAGTGAGCGCTCTTCTCGGTTAAAACCCCTTTGCAATTGTTCTGAGACTGGTTAAGATAGCAGTCGATTCTTATCGGGACGTCCCGCTCTTCTTGTCATAAGCGCGTGAAATTGAAAACTCAGCAAAAACCCGCGAGAAGCCTCTTGCGGGAGATCCGGTTGTTCGCCACGGATGTGGACGGAGTCCTCACCGATGCCGGTATGTACTATTCCGAATCGGGTGATGAGTGGAAGAAGTTCAACACCCGCGACGGAATGGGGATCAAATTGCTGCAGAAGGCCGGCCTCATCACGGCAATTGTGACGCAGGAACGAACGAGGTTGGTCGCTCGCCGGGCTGAAAAACTCGCGATACCTGAACTTCATCAGGGAGTGATGGACAAATTGTCGGTCATCCGCGATATGGCCACGCGACACGGTATTTCTCTCAGGCAAGTCGCGTATATCGGAGACGACATCAACGATATCGAAGCCTTGAAGGCGGTGGGATTGTCGGCGGCTCCGGCAGATGGTCTTCCGCAAGTATTGGAGATCGTCAACTATGTGTGTCGGCAGAAGGGTGGGGAAGGGGCGGTGAGAGAACTTGCAGAGATGATACTCCTCTCCCGCAATGAGGCCAAAACTTCTCAACAGAGGCGATGAGTGAAAAATATGGCGCACGCGTATCCCCTGTATCCGGTCATCATGGCAGGAGGGAGCGGGACCAGATTTTGGCCGTTGAGCCGTCATCTGTTTCCGAAGCAGCTCTTGCGGATCAGCGGGGAGTATACGCTGATTCAGCAGACGATGAGACGTGTCATAGGTTGTGCGCCGGCCGCCAACGTACTGATCTCGACAAATTCGGCGCAAGCTGATCTGATTCGTGGTCAATTGGTCGATTGGAAAGAGGATCTCACGAATGGATTTCTCCTTGAACCGGAAGGACGTAACACAGCGCCCGCCATTGCATTGGCGGCGCTCGAGGTGCTGACACGGGATCCTGACGGCCTCATGTTGGTGGTTCCCGCCGACCATGTGGTGACAGGGCAGCGTGACTTCGAAACGGCGGTCCGATTGGCTTCACAGTTGGCGGCGGATGGCTATTTGGTCACGTTCGGGATCAAGCCGATTCGACCCGAAACCGGGTACGGCTATATCAAACCGAAAGACAACCTTCCGCTTGGTAAACAGGGCAAGTTACGAGGGTATCTCGTTCAAAAATTCGTGGAGAAGCCTCACGCTTCTAAGGCAGCACAGTACGTGAAGGCAGGGGGCTATTTTTGGAACAGCGGCATGTTTGTCTGGCGTGCCGCAATGATCTTGGAGGAGATCGGCCTTCACCAGCCGGCGATCATGGCCGCAATGGAACAGATCAAGAAGCTGAAAATGGACGGTGCTCCAAAGCAGTCGATCGACGACGTATATCGCCAAATCGCATCGGTCTCCATCGATACCGGTGTGATGGAACGGTCGTCGAAGGCGGCTGTGGTGCCGGTGACGTTTCAGTGGTCGGATGTCGGGAGTTGGGGCAGCTTGGACGAAGTGGCGGAGAAGAATAAGGCCGGCAATGTGGTGACCGGACGGGTGATCGATCTTGAGAGCAAACACTCGATTGTCTATGCGGATCGGCGTGTCGTCGCGACGATCGGGCTGCAAAATATGGTGGTGGTGGACACTCCGGATGCCACGCTGGTCTGTCCAAAATCCCGAGCGCAGGATGTGAAAAGGATCGTCGACATTCTGAAACAGCAGCAGGCGCCTGAACATTTGGAACACCTGACGGTTCAACGACCTTGGGGGTCGTACACCGTGTTGGAAGAGGGGCTGGGATTCAAAGTGAAACGTGTCACAGTGAACCCCGGCGGGCGACTTTCCCTCCAGCTGCATCATCAGCGTAGCGAACATTGGGTGGTGATCAGCGGGACCGCGCGTGTTACAAGAGATCAAGACGTCTTCGATTTGCACGTCGGTGAAAGTACGGCCATTCCGCTGAAGACCATGCATCGATTGGAAAATCCCGGACAAGAAACCGTGCATATTATCGAAGTACAGAACGGACCCTATCTCGGCGAGGATGATATTGTGCGGTTCAAGGACGATTATGGGCGAAACGTCAACCCGTAGAGTATAGCCATCTGCAGTTTCACCAAAGCTATTGCGAGGAGGAGCCAGACGTTCAATGGGATTGTTTCGCGAATATGACCTCCGAGGCATTGTCGGCACCGAATTGACCGAGGATCTGGCAGAACGGTTGGGCCGAGCCTATTCCACGTATGTGAGCGTGCATGGAGTGAAAACGATCAGTGTCGGGCGCGATGGTCGGGTGAGTTCCCCGGCCCTCCACAAGGCGCTTCTGAAGGGGTTGCTCGCGGGTGGTCTGGATGTCATCGACATCGGAATTTGCCCCTCCCCCTTGGTGTACTTCTCATTGTTCACCCTGCCCGTCGGCGGCGGTATCATGATTACCGGGAGTCACAACGCGGCAGAATATAACGGGTTCAAGATCTGTGTCGGAAAAACCGCCATCCATGGAGAAGAAATTCAAGAAATTCGAAAGGTGATGGAAAAAGGTGCGTTCGTATCGGGGAAGGGACATCTCTCCGAGAATCCGATTATTCCCGATTATCTGGCGTACATTCAGCGAAACTTCTCTCATGTCCAAGCGAACCGGCTGCATGTCGTGATCGATAGCGGGAACGGCGCGGCCTCCCTTGTCGCCAAACAAGCGCTTGAGTTGTTGGGGTGTAAGGTAACGGGGCTCTATTGCGATCTGGACGGACGCTTTCCCAATCACCATCCTGATCCCACAGTGCTTGAAAACCTTTCCGACCTCATGCAAGCGGTGAAGGATTACGGGGCCGATGTGGGGATCGGCTATGATGGGGATGCGGATCGAATCGGGGCTGTTGATGAGCAGGGTCATGTGCTGTGGGGGGACCGCTTGCTGGTTCTCTACTCACGTGACATCTTAGCGGTGAAACCGGGCAGCACCATCATCTCGGAAGTGAAGGCGTCACAGAGTCTCTACGATGACATTGCCAAGCGCGGCGGGCGCGCTGTCATGTGGAAGACTGGTCATTCGCTTATTAAGGCGAAAATGAAGGAAGAGGCGGCGGTATTGGCCGGTGAAATGTCCGGGCACATGTTTTTTGCGGATCGGTATTTTGGGTACGACGACGCCGTCTATGCGTCGTGTCGGCTCGTCGAAATTTTGGCGAAGGCTCAACAGCCGCTTTCGGCTTTAGTGGCCGATCTCCCTCGGTCGGTCGTCACACCGGAGATACGAGTGGATCTTCCTGATACCGTCAAGTTCGATGTCGTTGAGCGGATTCGCCAGAGATTCACCGAGTACGTGAAAACCAAACAGAGCCTCGGGCCGAGGAAACTGGCGCTCAAAAACCTGATCACGATCGACGGCGTCCGTGCCGTATTTGATGAAGGATGGGGGCTTATCAGGGCTTCCAACACCCAACCAGCCTTAGTACTGAGATTTGAAGCGACATCCTCCGCGCAACTCAACGTCATTCGAGCGCTCATCGAGGATGAACTCGCGGTGGCGAAACAGGCGCTCGGGTGCTGACATCTGCCCCTGCCTGGTCCCCCAGTGTTGCTCAGGCGTGCCGATATGTCGTCCTTGTCGCTGTGGTTGCTCTGTCACCATGCTCTGTCGGCTCCATTGAAGCTGAGCCTCTGGGCGAAACGAAGCGTCCGTTTCAGGTTGGAGAACGGCTGACGTATGAGGTCTCCTGGCTCAACCTGACCGCAGTCATCGCGGTGATGGAGGTGGCCAGAATGGATGAGCGAAAGGATCAGGCCGTCGCGAAGCTGGTGGGGACCGCACAATCAACACCGGTTATCACCAAGTTTTTCCCTGTCGACAATCGAGTGGAATCGGAACTGGACTTGGATACTCTGACTCCGGAACATATGACGTTCCGTCGGCGCGAAGGCAAAAAGAAAGAAGATATTGAGTATGTCTTTCATCAAAAAGAGGGCGTGGTAACGGCCGTCAGAGGAGGGGCGACGGAGTCGCTCCCCATCCCGGCCGGGACACAGGATATCATTTCATGCTTGTACTATACGCGTACGCGGTTGCCGCCGAATCCTGGTGCCTCGTTGAAAATGAATGTGTATCATGACAAGAAAAATCGTCCGATCGAGGTTCGTGTCGAGGCTATCGAGACCATTGAAGGGGCGTGGGGAAAGGCGGAGACCGTCCGGGTGCTTGTGATCATGCCGTTCCATGGGTTGTTCATGAATAAGGGGAACATCCGCGTGTGGGTCACGAATGATGAACGAAAGACCCCTGTTCGGATGACAGCGAAGGTCGTGCTCGGATCGATCGTCGCAGATCTGGTCGATGGCTATGAGGAAATCGGCACCGTCGAGCAAAAGTATTGAACATTGATGATTGTTCGCACGGGTCAAACCCGTTATACTGAGCGTCAGTATGCGAGAATTTCCCCTTACCTTAGGCCGATTTATCATTCAAAATCAGACCTCGCATCAAGATGCGACGGAAGAATTCTCCAGTTTGTTGACCCAGATTGGTCTGGTCGGCAAGCTCATTTCGCAAGATCTTCGGCGTGCCGGACTGATCAACATTCTTGGAACGACCGGTGACACGAATGTGCAGGGAGAAACGGTCAAGAAGCTGGACGCCATCGCCAACGACGACTTCGTCAAAGTTTTTCAACACAGCGGGTATGTTTGCGCCTTGGCCTCGGAAGAGATGGAAAAGCCGATCTCGATCCCAGGCAATTGGCCGCACGGCAAGTACATGTTGTTGTTCGATCCACTCGATGGCTCTTCCAACACGGACAACAATATGCCGCTCGGGGCGATTTTTTCTGTTCTCAAGTATGGCAGGGCCGATCGCTTGCCCACTGAAGAGGAATTGTTACGCCGAGGGACCGAACAAGTCGCAGCCGGGTATCTCCTGTACGGTTCAAGTACCATGCTGGTGTATACCGTGGGGCAAGGTGTGTATGGATTCACGCTCGAACCCGACATCGGAGAATATCTCCTGTCGCACGAAAGGATCAGGATTCCCGAAAGGGGAGGGTGTACGCTGTCAATGAAGGGAACTACCACAAGTGGTCGGAGGGAACGAAAAAGTATTTGGATTCACTCAAAGTCAGCGACAAGACGACAGGCCGTCCGTACAGCAGTAGGTATTCGGGCTGTCTGGTCGCCGACGTGCATCGTCTGTTGCTCGGGGGCGGGATCTATCTCTATCCGGGTGAAGCCGGCAAACCAGAAGGGAAACTGCGGTTGCTCTACGAGGCGAATCCGTTGGCGTTTGTCGTTGAGCAGGCCGGTGGAAAGGCCTCGACGGGGACATCGAGAGTGTTGGAAGTGGAACCCAAGAAATTGCACCAGCGCGTGCCCTTGATCATCGGGAGCCGACAAGATGTCGAGCAAGCTGAAGCGTACATTCAGGGGAAAGCCTAGGTGCACCTTTATGTGGTACTGTGATGCTGTGTGTGGAGGGAATTATGGGAGACCGGGTTAAGGAAATTCTGAGTTGGTATGGCAGCGACAATGCCGGGAGTAAAACCAACATCGCTCGTCTGCTTCGGTCCGGCAAATTAGCCGGGACCGGCAAAATGGTCATTTTACCGGTGGATCAAGGGTTCGAGCATGGTCCGGCGACGGAGTTTTGCGGCGAACCCACCCGCGTACAATCCTCACTACCACTTCCAGCTCGCGATCGAGGCTGGGTGTAACGCCTATGCCGCGCCACTGGGATTTCTCGAAGCCGGGGCAAGTGAGTTCGCGGGTCAGATTCCCCTCATTCTCAAGCTCAACAATCACGACGTATTGCATGATGAGAAGGATCCGATGTCGTCGGTGACCGGTAGCGTGAAAGATGCGCTTCGTTTGGGTTGTTCGGCCGTCGGGTTCACGATTTATCCAGGCTCCGCTCATTCTAACGCCATGTACGAGCAACTGCGGGCCATTGCCGAAGAAGCCAAGGCCGAGCGGTCTTGCCGTTGTAGTCTGGTCCTATCCCCGTGGAGCGGGCTTGAGCAAGGAAGGTGAGACGGCGATTGATGTCGTCGCGTACGCGGCGCAGATTGCGGCTCAACTCGGTGCCCATGTGATCAAGATCAAGCTCCCGAGCGCGCATCTCGAACAATCGGCGGCAAAGAAAGTCTATGAGGCCACACAAGTTCCGCATAAAAACATTGGCAGAGCGTGTGACAGCATGTGGTCCAGAGTACCTTCGACGGTCGTCGGATCGTGATTTTCTCGGGAGGAGCGCAAAAACGAAGACAAGAACGTATTTGAAGAAGCCCGGGCCATTCGGGATGGCGGTGGGTTCGGCTCGCATCATCGGACGAAACTCATTCCAGCGTCCGAAGGCGGAAGCCATTAAGTTTCTCCAAATCGTTATGGGGATTTACAACGGCGAAATTCAATGAACCTTTGAGACAAGTGAATCGACGCCATGAATCAAACAGATTTTGACCGCAAACCGCCACAGGGAACCAGAAGGTGGCTTGTTGCTGCGACCTTATTGACGTCCGGGATCATCATTGGGCTTCGTGGTTGCATCGGACCTTGGCTGGTTGCCTACCGGGCATGCGGTCCCTGATTCTTCTTCCGTTGCTCAGCCTGCTCAGCCCCCTCCCGGTCGCTAGGCCCGTCTCGACCGCTCCACAACCTGCGTTGGCCGGGAGTAATCAAACATTCGTGGAAATAGCAAAGTCAGTCAAACCGGCGGTGGTGAATATCTATGCGACTAAAAGCGGACGTGGTGAAGGCTCCGGCACGGCGCCGTTCGATGACCCATTGTTTAGAAAGTTTTTCGGCGATGAGTTTTTCCGGAAGTTTGAACACCCGAAAGAACGAAAAGAGCGAGGACTCGGATCCGGCGTGATCGTCGAATCAAACGGACTCATCATCACCAACAATCATGTGGTCGGCAAGGCGGATGAAATTCGCGTCACCCTGTCGGACAAGCGCGAATTCAAAGCGAAGCTGATCGGCACCGATCCAAAGACCGATGTGGCCGTCGTGAAGATCGACGCGGCGCGGGCTTCCGACCGTAGCCTGGGCCGATTCAGACGAACTGGAAGTCGGAGAGTTTGTCCTGGCCGTCGGGAATCCATTCGGACTAACACAGACCGTCACCTTGGGGATCGTCAGTGCCCTCGGGCGAGCCGCAGGTATTGCCGAGTACGAAGATTTCATTCAGACGGATGCGGCCATCAACCCGGGCAACTCCGGTGGACCCTTGGTCAATGTGCGGGGCGAGTTGGTCAGGGATGAATACAGCCATATTCAGTCAGAGCGGCGGAAACATGGGAATTGGTTTTGCCGTGCCGAGTAATATGGCTCAGTCCGTTATGAACCAACTCGTACAAACGGGAAAAGTCGTCCGCGGTTGGCTTGGCGTATCTATTCAGGAGTTGACGCCGGAATTGGCATCTCAATTCGGCATCACGGAGACAAAGGGCGTGCTCGTTAGTGATGTCATGGACGACAGCCCGGCGAAAAAGGCGGGATTCGAACGGGCCGACGTCATCGTCGAGTATGACGGCAAACCCATGGATTCACCGGCCCACTTGCGCAATGCGGTGGCTCAAACGCCGGTTGCGAAAAAAGTCACAATCAAATTCATTCGCGATAAAAAACCGAAAACGGTCGACCTCGCCATGTCGAGCAGCCCAAGTCGATGTCGCAAAACGGCGAAGACGATGGAGGGGAATCGGCCACGCCGACCGGTGTGCTCTCCAGCCTCGATGTCCGAGACTTGACCCAGGAGTTGGCGAGTCGGTACGGGCTGAAGTCGAGTGAGCGGGGCGTGGTGATCGTTCGGGTCAAGCCCGGGAGCACGGCTGAGGAATTAGGTGTTCGGGAGGGTGATATCGTCCTCGAAGTGAATCGTCAACCTGTGCCG
Organism: uncultured Nitrospiraceae bacterium; assembly: GCA_963849655.1. GTDB lineage: Bacteria > Nitrospirota > Nitrospiria > Nitrospirales > Nitrospiraceae > Nitrospira_D. The sequence goes on along the minus strand of CAWKJK010000025.1, from coordinate 8,290 downwards.
TCGGTGAAGATTTTTGAGCGGATCGCCGGCAAGTTGCCTAAGGATCAAGCGGTCTTGCTCTTGTTGAAACGACAGGGGCGGACGATCTACCTGACGCTTCGTCCGTGAAAACGTGCCGGAGTGATCAGGTATCGGATGCTGGTGCCGAGGTTGCCCAGACACTCTGCGTTCGTATACTTCCCGCGATGAGTAAGGATAGTCTAGACTCCAGTTGTGAATAACCACACCGTGGCTCTTGTCCCTGCCGCCGGACGAGGCCTTCGCATGGGCGGCTCAGTGCCCAAACAATTTCTCGCACTCGGCGGGCAGCCTCTCATCCTCCATTCGCTCCGTGTGCTTCAATCTTCTTCCATCATCGAGGAAGTCATTCTGGCGGTTCCCCAGAACGAGATGGACTATTGTCTGAAGGAAATCGTGACGAAGCATCGCTTTACCAAGGTGACGAAAGTGGTGCCGGGAGGACACGAGCGGCAAGATTCCGTCAGGCATGCGCTTGAGGCGGTCCATGACGATGTCGACGTGGTGTTGGTGCATGATGCGGTTCGTCCGTTTCTCACAGAGCATATGGTGGAAGAGGTTGTGAAGGCGGCACGGGCCAAGGGAGCGGCGATTATCGCGGTTCCCATGAAGGATACCGTCAAGCAAGTAGGAGCCGACCATGTCATCGAGCGCACGATTGATCGGCAGTCGTTGTGGCTGGCTCAAACGCCGCAAGCCTTCCGTCGCGATTGGCTGTTGGCAGCCCATCGAAAGGCTCATGCGGAAGGAGTCCGTGCAACGGACGATGCCTATCTTATCGAATGGGCCGGGCATCCAGTGTGTGTCGTCGAAGGAAGCGGCGAAAATATCAAGGTCACGAGATCAGAAGACCTGGTGATCGGCGAAGCGATCTTGGTATCGCGGCAATCGCGCGGCATGAAAGGATCGGTATGAAGAAAGGGGCTCGCATCGGCTATGGTTATGATGTCCACCCGCTCGGGACAGATCGTCGATTGATCTTGGGAGGAATTGAGATTCCACACACAAAAGGATTGCTCGGCCATTCTGACTCCGACGTCCTCGTTCATGCGATTTGCGATGCCTTATTGGGGGCGATGGGGGAGGGGGATCTCGGACGGCACTATCCAAGTTCCGACCCCCAGTATAAAGGGATCTCCAGCTTGAGATTGTTGGAAGACGTCATGGCGAAGTTGAAAGCAAAGGGGTATCGGGTGGGAAACATCGACTCCGTGATTGTGGCTCAGGCCCCTCGGCTTGGCCCGCATCTTCCAGCGATGCAGAAGAAAATAGCGGAGACCGCCGGCATTGAGCCGGATCTGGTCAATGTAAAAGTGAAAAGCGGAGAAGGCTTGGATGCGGTCGGACGCGAAGAGGCGATGATCGCTCACGCCGTCTGTCTGATAGAACCGGTTTAACGTCGTAAGATACCACGTGATATTGGCGAAAATTAAACAAGACCTTCAAGCCGTCTTTGACCGCGATCCGGCCGCGACCAGTAATCTGGAGGTGATCCTCACCTACGCTGGGTTCCATGCGCTGCTGGCGTATCGCATCACTCACTGGCTGAAGGCGCACGATATCCCGATCCTGCCGCGGGTCATTTCGCAGTTGGCCCGCTGGGTGACCGGCGTGGAAATCCATCCTTCCGCAAAAATCGGGACCGGTTTTTTCATCGACCACGGGATGGGAGTTGTGATTGGGGAAACGGCGGAAATCGGGGATTACGTGACCCTCTTTCAAGGGGTGACCTTAGGTGGCACCGGCAAGGAGCGGGGCAAAAGACATCCGACACTCGGTAATCATGTGGTGGTGGGCGCAGGTGCCAAGATCTTAGGTGGGATTACGATCGGGGACAACGTGAAGATCGGGGCGAATTCCGTGGTGCTCAAAAACGTCGCGGCCAATTCCACTGTGATAGGGGTGCCGGCTTGAGTCATCAAGACTCAGGGGACGCGTTTACCGGACGCGACCATGGATCAGGTCGATCTGCCCGACCCGATCAGTGATCGGCTGATCGCCCTTGAACAAGAATTGATCGAACTCCGCAAAAGACTCGAAAATCCTGACGGGCCATCCCATCCATAACAGTCATCGATACAGAGAAGCTCCTGGACGAAATCAATCCGGCGCGGCATGATGCCGCGCCGGAGAGAGTTTGATCAGCGGCTAATTTGAGAGACAGTCGCTCATAAATTTCTTCCGCTCGTCGCCCTTCAACTTCTTCTCGCCCGCTTCTTTGTTGCACATCTTCATCTTATTCTGCTGACTCTCCTTGCCGCCTTCGCTTTTCTCCGGCTTAGCAGAGAGACAGTCCTTCATAAACGCCTTCCGCTCCTCGCCTTTCCCTTCACCGAACTCTTTCTCATTCGCCTGTTCATTACAAGCCTTCATCTTATTTTGCTGCTGTGGAGCGGCGACCACGAATGGTGTCACGCCGAGACCAAGGATAAACAGCGCAATTGCCAGAGTATGTAGGGATTTCCACATACCGGAACTCCTTTGTGGTGAGGGTGAGGTGCAAGTCAAAAGCGAATCATGGCACAACTATACGTAACTATCTGTAGGCAAGGTGTTCGAGCGGTCAATCGTAATCGACCCGTATCAAAAAAAGTCCTTGCGGAGGAGCTGTCTTGCCGGCAGCCGAGCGGTCACGCGCCTGGAGGATGGTCCTGATGCCCTCCGCGGTGCGTTTGCGCAAGCCGACCTCCACGAGCGTTCCGACGATCGATCGGATCATCTGTTTCAGGAACCGGTCGGCATAGGCGTTCGATCCGCAGCCGATCACCTTCACGGAAGACTGTGAATCGCTGTAGATGACACATAGGGTCGTCGTTGTCGGTGGGCTGGGTCTGGAAGGAAGAGAAATCGTGCGGGCCGATCAGGGCAAGTCCTGCTTGATTCATCGCTGCGTCGTCGAGAGGCTGGTGGATATGCCAGCAATAGTCGCGCTTCACCGCCGGCCGCTCGGGGCGATTCAGAATGCGGTATTCATACAATTTGCCTTGAGCCGAGTGCCTCGCGTGAAATGTGTCGGGCATGAACGCGGCTGATCGCACCACGATGCTTTTCGGAAGATGGGCGTTCAGCGCCCTGGTCCATTCCCGCGGCGTCAGGTCACGCTCGATACGGAAGCTCGCGACCTGCCCCAGCGCGTGAACGCCCGCATCGGTGCGTCCGGCGCCGATGACCGGTACGCTGATTTGAGTGACGCCTAAGATAGCTGTTTCGACGGCTTCTTGTATCGTCGACTGGTCGGGTTGACGCTGCCAGCCAGCGTAGGCCGTGCCGTCATACTCGAGAATGAGTTTGATGATAGGCATGAAGCACGTGGATGGTGATGAGCAAAACGATCATCGGGCGTCCGATCGATTATTGGCAAGGAACGAAACAATACCATGGTAGAGAGATTGGGCGACATCCCGAACGAACACCGGTTTCCTGAGGAGATCTTCTTCGTCGGGGTTGGAAATATAGGCGATCTCGGCCAGGATGCTGGGCATACTCGTAAACCTCAATACATAAAAGGGTGCCGTCTTGACGCCATGGTCGTTGAGTACGTATTGCCCGTTCATCTGAGAGACCATGGCTTCTTTCGCGTTCCAAGCGAGATCAAGGGATGCCTCGATCTTCTTCGTCGTTAAGAGATCCGCCACGAGGTATTCCCATCCGACTCCGGTGTTGCTGATAGGGGTGCCGTTCTCTCGTGCTGCGACCTCGAGAGCTCGCTGATCCTTCGCCTCTCCGAAGTGATAGATTTCAATCCCTTTGACAGCACGCGAGGGATGAGAGTTGACGTGGATGGAGACAAAGAGATCGGCTTCGTTGCTGTTCGCGAATTTGGCTCGATCTTCCAGCTCAATGAACACATCACGGTCCCGGGTCATCAATACCCGCACGCCGGACTGCTTCCTCAGGAGCTCGCGAAGCTCAGGAAGCATTCCCACCTTGAGGGTAATATCCTTCTCCTCGGTCTCTCGATCCCCCGTGCGCCCGGGTCTTTCCCCCCATGGCCGGGATCAATCACAATGGTCCTGTATCCCTTGGCATGGGGCATCACAGGGTTGCAAGACAGGAGAAATTGACCGCTGATGGATTTCGCGCGAGTCAGGTACGTCAGGGCGGACTGGTGCATCTGATGGAGTCAGCGTCGATGACCAAGCGAGGCGGATGGGAGAGCGTGAAGTGCTTGTAGGTTTGGAACGATGTGGTGGGCAGAGACACAACAACAGCCTGGTGGGGCAGTTGAGTGATCATGAAGGGTGAGGGGAGGGTCCCATTCCTGGCCTTAATTCGTGCTGGTCGGCCGAGCCATGCGTTGGGAAGCGAGATCACCACTCGGCTTGGATTGGAAGCTCGCTGCTCGATGACAGTGGTGTGACGATCGAGGTCCAAAACCAGTCTGGTTCTCTCTGGGCTCGTCATCACACGGAAATTGCGAACGGTAACTGAAGCAAGAGAAGCAGTCGTTCCTCTGGCGCGGTTGTGTTCCGATGACATCACCGACAGAGAATGGCGATCATTAGAGGACCAAGCCCAGTCTGCTTGGATTAGGATCCCGTATGCGGACAGGAGGAAGATGACACTGCACGAGAGGAGAGCGAGGGGCTTGATTGAAAGCAGCCGAGGCTTTCGTACTTGCATGGGCCCTTTGGGGTAAAGGACAATATAGGAAACTATTCTCAGATGTCCGCCGCCTTGTCAAGAATTACACCAGTTGCTATGCGGAATTCGGATTGACTGTCTGCTCATGACCACGATAGCGTGAGGTATGCCGACGCATCTGATCGTCGATGGGTATAACTTACTGGCTGGTGCCGGAAGCCTTTCCGGGCATCTCGAATCGGCCCGCGAAACATTGCTGCAAGATCTAGCAGCTTATCGGCATCGAAAGAATCACCTTATCATCGTTGTGTTCGACGGCTGGCAACAGGGCCGACCATTGGAACAACAGGAGCATCGTGCCGGAGTCCAGATAATCTATTCAAAACGAGGTGAGCGAGCGGATCAGGTCATCCAACGGTTGGCACGGGAATATGGGTCGGACTGTGCAGTCGTCAGTTCCGATCACGAGATTGTGAATACGGCTAGAGCCCATGGGGCCTTTATCATGGGTGCTCGTGCGTTTGCGGGTAAGCTCCGGATGTCATCGGGTGCGGTCCATACCATGCCATATAAAGAACTAGATTCTGGAGACGACAATCTCCAAAAACGCAGACTGGAGAAGAAGGGAAATCCCCGCAAACTTCCAAAGGCACAGAGGCAGCGAGACCGCCGACTTAAGCGATTTTGAACAGCCTTCTGGCGTTTTCGCTGGTCCGTTCGGCGATTTCGTCAGGAGACCTAGCGTAAAGTGATGCCAACTGTTTCGCAACTTGTGACACATAGGCTGGTTCGTTACGTTTTCCTCGGTAAGGGGCGGGAGTGAGATAGGGGCAGTCGGTTTCGATCAGCACGCGATCGAGGGGGGTATGTTTAGCGATTTCTCTCAACGGCGCCGCATTCTGAAACGTTAGAATTCCAGAAAATGACAGGTAGAATCCTAGATCCAGAGCCTCTTTAGCCAACCGGCTATCTCCGGAAAAACAGTGAAACACCCCACCAATCTCTGACGCTCTCTCCGCCTTCAGGATTGTAACCGTATCATCCTGTGCTTCCCTCGTGTGAATGATTACAGGGAGCTTCAGTTCCCGCGCAACCTGAATCTGCTCACGGAATCGGTCGCGCTGTTCTTTCGGCGAAGAGTGATTGTAATGGTAGTCCAGGCCAATTTCCCCATAGGCCACAACCTTCTTGTTCCCTGCCAGATGACGGAAGGCATCGTACCAGTCGTCTTGGACATGCTTCACTTCGTGCGGGTGGACGCCGATGGAGGCATAGATAAATGGGTATCGTTCTGCGAGTGCAACTGCCGCTTGACTGGTGGTCAGATCACAGCCGATGGTGAGAAATGCTCCGACTCCTGCGTCTCGCGCACGGGTGATGACAGCGTCTCTGTCTTCGTTGTAGCGGGCATCATCTAAATGGGTATGTGTGTCGATCAACATCGTTGGAGATCGTAGCATGAGTGCTGAGTCAAGAGGAAGGTCGATCGGGTGGTGAATGATGGCGCCGGTCGAATCAGGGGAGCGTCGGACTCTGTTCGAGCATTTGTAACAGACTCGCCATACAGAGTCAGTTTTTGAACGATGAGTTTTTCTGAATTGAAGGGATTGACAAAACATAATACGGGAGATTATTGATACTAGTTATCATAATCACGTCCCGAGGCCATTTGTGACATAGGCCCTCGGTTAGAGGCCAGAGTACTTTACGTCCAGAGCCCATGACCGCCTTTAGGCGGCCATGGGCTTTTTTATGGACTTGGCAGGGCCAAAGGCGCTGAGAGCTCCTAACGGCATTGAGAAGAATATTCTGGTCATCCTGTAAACAGAGGATTTTTTCTACATGAACGTACTTACACACCTGGTGGATTACGGAATTATCGGGGCTGCTGGTTGTACTCAGCCTATGGGCATTGGCCGTGGCGTTGGAACGGTGGCTCTACTATCGACGTGTGACGCCCAATCAGTTCGAGAACATTCAGACTATGGAAATAGCCCTGACAAGGCGACTGGTGGTCATCGGAACGGTGGCAGCCAATGCGCCTTATATCGGGCTCTTGGGAACCGTGTTGGGCATCATGTTGACGTTCCATATGATGGGCACCTCAGGGACGATGGCGGTCGGTGCGATTATGGTGGGATTAAGTTTGGCGCTCAAGGCGACGGCTATTGGGTTGCTGGTGGCGATCCCATGTGTGGTGCTCAACAATATTCTTCGGCGGCGCGTCACCGAACTGCTCACGCTATACAAGGTGCAGCATGGAGCGTGAGCTGAATCAGATCAACGTCATTCCACTGGTGGATGTGATGCTGGTGCTCTTAGTCATTGTCTTGACCACGGCCACCTTCATATCGACTGGGCAAGTGCCGGTCGAACTGGCGAAGGCAAAGGAGGTGAACGACCATCGAGACGCGCCGTTGATGATTACTCTGACCGCCGATGGCCGCTTGTTTGTGAACGACCAACCTATTCCGGCGGATGGGTTGGCGACGGTCCTGAGCGAGCATTCTCGGGAGTCAGCGGTCATATTGCGGGCTGATCGCGTTACGATTTTGGAGCGGTTTGTCGGAGTGGTCGATGAAGTAAAGGGACTCGGATTTCGACAGGTGAGTTTGGAGGTTTTACGATCATGACCACGGGCGAATTGAATCGCATCAGTGTGGGCACTGTTCCCGAACAAGCACGTGGTTGGATGGCCTCTGTACTGTTGCATCTCCTAGGCCTCGCCGGCGCAATGTTCATCATGGCGAAGATTGGGCAACCGGTCCTGCTGGAACCATTTCACTGGGATATCTCAATGGTAGATGCTCCAGTCCGCACTGAACCGACCCAGTCTGAATCCATGCCGGCTGAACGAGTGATCCAGCCGCCCCCTTCACCCGCTAAACCGAAGCCACCTATCCGAACAGTCACTCAGCCGATCGCCCAACAAACTCCGCTGCCGACTCACGATGAGGCAACGGTTCCTGTTGAAACGACGCAGATCGTGAAGGACGTCGTCACAAACGCAGAACCGGTGATGGAGTCTCCCGCCGTGGAATCGGTGGAAAGCCGACCGGTTACATCTCAGGCTGTCATGGCAGAACCGGTCGTCTCATCTGAGGCGACGACTATCGAACAGCGCATTGAATCGACCGAAACGGCAGTGGAGCAGCGCATTGTTCAACAGAGACTCGTGCACTATCGTAGAACTCAGGCGGACTGACGGCTGGCTTGGGGACATGGTCAGGAAACGTATCGAAGAATTAAAACATTATCCAAGGATTGCACGTGAGAACCATTGGAAGGTCGAGTCGTCGTACAGGCGGTCATCAAAGCGGACGGCACGGTCGGAGAGCTCAGTGTCGCTGAAAGCTCAGGCCACGCGCTGCTGGATGAGGAGGCGTTGGTGGTCATGAGGAAAGCCTCCCCGTTGACGCTCAAACATCAGTTGGAGAAGTCGCAGATTACTATCCTGGTTCCGATCAGTTATCGCTTGGAAGGGTAACAAGCGGAACAAGAACTCTAGTCGAGTGGAACATGTACAAAGGAGAATCATAATGAATCGCCGGACGATCATCCGCACCGCATCATTCGTATCTGTAATGGGAATACTTTGTCTATTCGGCGATCCTGCCTGGGCCCAGAGCAAGAACGAGAAAGCCTTCCATGCCGTGGCGGTTGATGCCAAGAATGTTGAGACCGACGT
>CAWKJK010000024.1:0-71926 GCA_963849655.1 uncultured Nitrospiraceae bacterium | reverse complement strand
GCACCTCGTGCGCGCATTTATCATGACCATTCCTTGCCTTGAAATGCAGATGAGATCAGTCCTCATGAAATCAGATAAAACTTATTGAATGGCTGGATTACCCGCCTTGAAGCCGAGCGAGTCTGACTGACTGAAACAGGGCATGATGCTCCTGTCGTAGCGTCGCAAGGTCGCCTGGTGCAAACAACCGGTGGGCTCCATCTGAGAATTGATGATCGTGCCCGTTGATGTTCAACTGTCCGAACTTCCGGTGTCCGTCATCTCCCGTTGAAGAGACAGATGCGACGGAGGGAATCGTGCTGAGGCAAACGGGCAACAGCTTCCTGGTCCAACTGGTCGATGCCCTCGGACCCGAAGTTCCTTCTGCTACCCTCGCTTCCAGATCAGGCCTGGTCAGCACGTTAGTCTCCCGTCTGAAAGATATGCTGGCGAAGCCGGCCCGAGGTGATACAGGTCCGGCTTCGCCAGCATATCTTTCAGACGGGAGACTAACGTGCTGACCAGGCCTGCCTGATCTGGAACAAGGGTAGCAGAAGGAACTTCGCGTCCGAGGGCATCGACCAGTTGGACCAGGAAGCTGTTGCCCGTTTGCCTCAGCACGATTCCCTCCGTCGCATCTGTCTCGTCGACGGGAATGACGGACACCGGAAGGTCGACGGACAGTTGGACGTCGACGGGCACGATAAATTCGTACAGATGGAGCCCACCGGTTGTTTGCACCAGGCGACCTTGCGACGCTACGACAGGAGCATCATGCCCTGTTTCAGTCAGTCGGACTCGCTCGGCTTCAAGGCGGGTGATCCACAATTCGATGAGTTCTGTTGAAGTCATGAGGACTGATCTCATCTGCATTTCAAGGCAAGGAATGGTCATGATAAATGCGCGCCGCGATACCTGTCCACCATAGGGATCGAGAGGTTGCCCTTGTCTTCACGACCGGATCTTGTCTAGAATGAGCGCCTTCTGTGGAGGAACCTGTGAAGGGCTTACGGTTTGAGCGGATTGCAAAAGGACGGCACTACAACGTGGTCTTCCACATCGGCAGCACATACGTACCCGTGAGTGACGAAACGCTTGAGGAGCTCAAGGAACAAAGCCTGTTACCGGCTGAACGATTTTTCGATCTACTCATCGATCGCGTGGGCTATTCATCCTACCTCAAGGATCAGATCCGCAACGAACTGAAAGCAACGGGCGACCCTACCACGCAGATCACCGTCCTCCAGGTGCGATCCGAGAACTTTGATTCTCTCAGCCCTGACTTCGCTCACACTTCATCGCCTTAGGTAGGCAGCTAGAGACAGAATTCGCACTCCGTGCGAGATTTCTATTGCCAGCATAGCTTTGTCACCTGTCACAATGGCCTTTGCTTTGCCCGTAATCGCACATTCGAGAACCCGGTTGTCCGGACCATCGCTGAACACATGGACGCGTGTTTCTGGATAAACGAGTTCTGCTAGCTCCGTGACCCAAAGAGCGGTACGGCTCAAGGCTTCAGCATCGCGACAGAACTTACGAGCCAACGTCGTGAGAACTTCGTCAAGGATAGGTTTAGAGATCAGTAGCCGATCGTGGCCGCCAATGATGAGTTGTATCGCTCGATGGGCTGAAGAGCCAGGAAGGATAAGTGCTGAGATGTAGATATTGGTGTCGAAAACGACTCTCACGATTTCGCGAGATATCGCTTGAGGTCTCAGTGGTAATAATACCTTTCTCTTTTGCTTTTTTACCCCAATAGCCTTGGATCTGCTTGAATTCCTGTGCAAGACGATCCTGTTTATTCTCAGTAACGAGATCCTGCAGCACCGCGACCGTGCTCTTCCCTTTACGCCGAGCGAGACGTTCCAGGTCACGCGAGAGCGCTACGGGAAGCGACAGCTGTCGTTTTGCTGGTGTCGCCATGGTCCACCTCGTACGGGCTAAATCCTATCATGCAGGTCTACATGCGTCTACTGCACCCGACCGGGAATATATTGCGCGCCGTAATCCGCCGAAGTGACTCGATATCAAGTTCGATCGCGCCAAGGTCACATCGAGCATGATGATTCGGACAAAGAATAATCATGTTGCTCTGCGAATCGGGGCCATTATGTGGATAACCAAGCGGTCTGATGTGGTGAGCTTCCGCATATGTCAAGCCGTCCCACAGGGGGACAGCAAAACCGCATATCTGACATTGGTTTCGATGGCGTAGCTTGAGCGCTCGTGCCGTTACTGTATCCCGAATGAGTCTTTGTAGGATGGTTTCTCGTCGCTCGGGATACGCTGCATCGTTGATGTCGTTTGCTATGAGAGCTGCTGATTGCCGAATAACGGGTGTGGTCTCCCTGGGTACAACAGAATGGTCGACGGGTACTCGTGCATGCAGCAGCGACTCTACCTCCACCGCATTCTTGCCATAGCCATCTACTCTTCTTAAAAAGGATTGTAGGCCTTCTGGCTGACCAGAAAGCCATCTTTTTACCAGTGCGTCAAATTCTTCTGCGGATAGATTCTTCTGAAGACGCCGAGTGCATGCGTCATGGATGGATTTCTCTGCTGAATCCCAATTCTTAAAGCGGCCCTTGGCGAACTCAGCTTTGGCCACCTTCTGCACTGCCTGCAGACGAATATCCTTAACGGAACACCCTGACCTGCCCGCGGAGTCCGCCGAGCGAATTTCTCGAAGGACATCTAATACATCCTCAATACGTGGGCGCATATGAGGACAACCCCCGATTCACTGCGTATTATGAATCTAACCAAAACTGCCGGGATTCTCCCGATAAGTTGAAGTCTTGTCAACGAGCATGGCTACCCTTCAACGCGCAAAGACATCCGGCGATATGGCGAGACTGCGGAACGCTTTCAGAATCTGCCGGTCGGTCGTAACCAACGGTATTCCCAAATCTTGCGCGAGGGCTACAAACTCACAGTCATATGCCGAACACCCAGATCGATCAGCGAGCGTCAAAACATGGCGAGAGATCACGCTGTATTCATATCCGGCTAACCATCGTTCTGCTTCATCAACAATGGAAAGCGCCTTGTCTATAGCCAATACCTCTTTCCGGACGAGGCTGATCAGCGCATTCCGAAATTCTGAACGCCACAGTAATGGAACGGTCCACGTGGCATCGCGCCTTAGGACGGCTTCGCTCTCCTCCGTTCGTTCACCCTGGACATAGAGATAGATCAACAAATTCGTATTAGCCACGATCATGGCCGACCGACCACCTTCAGCTCTTTGAGGAGGCGATCGGTCAATTTCAGCCCTTTGGGAATTTGGCGAATGGCTCGCGCTCTTGCCAGCAATGTGTCGACATCAACCGGCACACTCTGTGTCATCTGTTCCAGATACGAGATAACCTGAAAATTCAGGCTCCGGTGCTGAGCTGCCGCCTGCTGTTTGAGTCGTTTCACCAATGGTTCTGGAATGTTCTTGATGGTCAAGCTCGCCATGGATTGTCCTCATGGTTCCATATTGCATCCGTTATGGATGCTATACCGAGCGTCAAGATCCCGTCAAGCGAGGAGAGCGGACGGCGATCCCTCAATCCCCCACCTGTCCCTGCTGGAATAGCTGGTTCATGATCTGATTTTTCTTCTCGGGATCGCGATAGTACTTCAGCGCCTTGGTGTAGTTGTCCATCGCGCTCTGGCGTTTGCCACGCAGGGCATAGATTTCAGCGATGCCGTGATAGGCTCGCGCATCTTCCTCATTGCATTTGAGCGCCCGGCTGAAGATATCCGCCGCCTCTTGCAGTCGACGCTTGCCTAATGCCAGCCATCCGAGCGCGGAATGGGCGGCGCCAAAGTCAGGATCGGCGTTGAGTGCCTCTTGATAACTCTTTTGTGCCAGGTCCAGGCGCCCGCGCATCTCGTAGAGTCCGCCCAGCGCGAAGTGGACTTCGGCGTCCTGTGGGTTCAGTTTCAAGGCCGTCTTGTAGGATTGCAACGCCGGTTCCATCTTTCCCTGTTCTGCGAGTGCACAGGCGAGATTGGAATGGGCTGCCGAATCGGTGGGGGTGAGCTTCACCACTTCCCGGTATTCTTTAATCGCCATTTCCAGCCGCCCTTGGTCTTGATACGCGACCCCTAGATTCATCCGTGCCGGCGTATAGTCCGGTGCAAGCCGGACAGCTTCACGATACCCCTTGATCGCCATTTCAAGATGGCCGGCGCGTTCGTGAATCTGTGCCAGAAAGTAATGCGGATAGGCAGATTGCGGGAGTAACCGAGCGGCTTCCGTATATGGTCCCATGGATTGCTCCGACCGACCTGATTGCGCCAGGAAAAGGCCCATAACCAAATACGTGTAGCCACTGTCCGTGTGTCGATCGAGCAAATCCTTCACCCAAGTTCCCACAGCTGCGATGTCCTTCTCAGCTTCGAGGCAGAGCGCATGGGCTTTCCAGGCATCCGCAAACCGACCCTGCAAGAGATACACGACGTTTCGTGCGAAGAGAGGACGTGGATCTTTTGCACCGTCCGGATCCCCGACTCCACGCCATCGACTTGGCAAACAGGGTGTCCCATGCTCCGGCCACGATGGCCGCTTCGCATTGTTGCTGAAGGGTGCTCATGAGCGATGTGAGAATCTTATCGAGTCAGCGCGTCTTCAACATCAGGCGGCGTCGCCTGTATACCTTCGCCGAGGAAGGGAAATTTCTTGGTTAGCTGCTGTTTCATCTGCCAGGCAACCGTTCGGTACGACCAGTGCCCTTTCACCCCGGACCGAAGTTTGGCGATATACTCCGCTTCGGCATAGTCCATCTTGAACAAACAGCGCACCTTGAAGCCGAACGGAATGGCGTAGAGTGATGCTTCCTGATCTTTTTTCTTGAGCAACTCGATATCCTGACGCACGGCATCCATCGCCTGCCGATACTCCTGATCCAGCCCTGCCTCAATAAGCGGCGGCGGGACATCATAACCGTGAAGAGTCGTGAAGTTCTGCTGCACTTGCTGGCACCGTCGATGCCGGTGTATATCTCGCCAGGCGCCGATGTCCATCAGGATATCGAAGTTGAATGCGTACCCGCTGCGGAATTCTTTGATAAGGTCATCATATGGCCCGCGCTGTCTTGTGACCACTTCGATGGTCGCTTGTTTCTCCTTCTCAGACCATCCTTTCACGACCTCAAGTATCTTCCGATACGGGGTCTGCGACACGCGATAGAGGAGCGTCGTGACGATTTCGTCGAGCGGATGGTGCGGGTCAATCAGCTCGACCGATTCCACGGCATCCCACGTATCAGGCTGATCCAACCCTGTGCCACGCAATGCTTCTTTCGCATGGCGAGCCAAATCGGAGTAGACCGATTCCTGATAGGCATTCGCCTTTGCATGCCGTGCCAGCGTCGGCGCCAGAGAATCGTTCAGGCCGGAGGTTTGACCGCAGAGTTCGTTCCACAGATTCACCGGCGGCCGCTGGCAGGCTTCTTTCAAATCCTCACCGATCGCCCGCAGTTCAGGCAATTGTGACGACAACAGGCGCGTCATCTGTTTTTCTAATGTCCGGATACTCACGACTTGCCCGACGTTGGTCTTGGCCGCAAGAGGAAGCAGGTATCGGGTGACATCAAAGGCGCGCGCCGCGATCGTCCGCTGATAATCGGCCGCTTTCATAGATTCCGGCCGTGGATCCCGTTCAGAAAGGTAGGCGATCAAGGGATCGTGCAGTAATCGATAAATTTCGGACAGACTGCGGAGAATCCCTTCATAGACCGCTTCGGTTTCGCTCCCTCGAATCTGACCCGGCACGAACCATCGATCGGATGCAAAATTCTGATAGCGACTGGACTTCGCTTGCCCATCCCAAAGAGGCTCATCCTCCAAGCGAATAGCGGCGAGTTCCGAGATCTCTTCAAAACAGATGATCACATGGCCGAGGTCGGCGATCGACGCATGACCGTAATCGAAATAAAACTGGTCCCAGAACTTCTCCGAGGAATGTCCATGCACCCACCGGATGCTTTGCTCGATGGAGTCCGGCGACCGGCTGTAGCGCGCTAGTGCATATGCGGATTTCTCCGGCGGCATGGGGGCGATGGCCATGACTCGGCGACCCGATTGATCCTGACTCATAGAAGACCTTTCACGCCGTATTGAACCATAGGCCGCGCACTATACCCCTCACGTCAGTATGGCGCAAGCTGCCGGTCCGTTGACTTGCCGCAGAAGCCACCACTATAGTCCACGCGAACTGTGCTGTATGACACGCACCTTCGTACGGAGTTGATCGGGTATCCATGATCAAGGGGATTAAAGGTGTCAAAGACCTCTTGCCGGAAGAGACGCCTCGTTGGCGCCTCATCGAAGAGACTGCCAGGCGGTGGGCCGGCCGCTATGGATTTCATGAAATTCGCATTCCGATCTTTGAAGTGACGACTTTGTTTGCGCGGAGCATCGGTGCATCGACCGATATTGTCGAGAAGGAAATGTACACGTTCCAGGACCGTGACGGTACCTCGCTGACCCTTCGACCAGAAGGGACCGCCGGGACAGTCCGTGCCTATATCGAGCACAATCGCGGCGCGATCCCCGTTCCTCAGAAGTATTTCTATTTCGGGCCCATGTTTCGCCACGAGAGGCCGCAAGCAGGCCGCCTGCGGCAATTTCACCAGTTCGGCGTCGAATCGCTTGGTATGGCTGATCCTCAAGCTGATGTTGAGGTCATTGCTCTCCTCTGGAGAATCCTGTCTGACCTTGATCTACCCGGTCTCACCTTGGAGATTAACAATCTAGGCTACACTACAGATCGAGATATCTATCGGCCTCAACTCGTGAGTTACCTCAAGCAGCACGAATCCGCCCTTTGTGCGAATTGCCGACATCGCATCGACACCAATCCTCTGCGGGTCCTGGATTGCAAAGTCCCTGATTGTCGCACCATTACAGAAACCGCTCCCCGCTTAAGTGACTCACTGTCCGAGGCAGCCCGTTCGTATTTCACACGAGTCTTATCCGGTCTCGATGTCGTGAAGATTCCGTACTCGCTGAATCATCGGCTTGTTCGAGGTCTTGATTATTATAATCTCACCACCTTCGAGGTCACTGCGGCCAACTTGGGTGCGCAGAATGCCGTAGGGGCAGGTGGACGCTACGATGGATTAGTTGAAACCCTTGGAGGGCCGTCTACCCCGGCTGTTGGTTTTGCCATCGGCCTTGAAAGAATGTCGATGTTGCTGCCGGAGTCAGCGGTAAGAAACGCACAAAAGGATGTGCCTCTCTATGTCGCCGGCTTCGGTGATCACGGTGCCGTGGCCGGCCTCACGGCTCTTGAAGAGCTTCGTCTTGCTGGACTCCAAGCAGTCGCTGATTTTCGGTTCCTAACCTTGAAGGCTCACTTACGGCAAGCGGATCGCCTGAAGTGTCGCTTCACTCTCATCATCGGGGATGACGAAGTAGTAAAAGGGTCGGCTATTCTTCGCGATATGGAGACTAAAGCACAATATGATGTGAGTCTCTCCACTATAGGTCTTCAAATTCCCTCCCTCATTGCCGGCTCCTGAAACGCACTTTTTTTCAGGTTGACTTTCTCCTCAAAACCTCTTAACCTTCAGCTACGTTTATTATATAACTATATAGAATTAATCGTAAATTCCTGTGGATTCAAAGAAGATAGGATTTCTCCTGGCTCTTCCTCCATCACATGCCAGTGCCCAGACCGTTCACGGTCTCGCACATGCGGCCCTTGATGCTGGCCATCAGGTCTACTTGTATCTCATCGATGAAGGCGTAAAGAATATCCATACTGACCATTACCGAGGTCTCGCACAAGCGGGGGCCCGTGTTTTTGCCTGTGCCTATGGGTGTCAACAACATCACGTTCCCACGGCAACTATTGATCCGAAGATGTCCCTCTGCGGCCTCGTCGTGTTGTCTGGAATTATTGATACCTGCGATCCGTTTTTGTCGTTTACCTGATCATCTTTTCATGGCAAAAAACATAGCCGTTGTTATTCAAGAAGACCCTCGAAAGAGTCATCGGCCTGTCGAGGCTCTCCGCATTGCTCTTGGCCTTGCGTCAGGGTCTCACGGGACAACCGTTGTTCTCCTTGGTGAGGCTGTCCGTCTCCTGGGAGATGAGACCGACGATATTCTCGATCTCGAGATCCTTGAAAAATACCTTCCCTCGATTGAACAGCTCGAAATTCCCTTTATTCTCCAAGATATACCTGAGCAGAGACCAGTTCGAGACGAGTTCTCCATCAGACGAGAAAATGACGAAACTATCAGCTCTTTTGTTCGATCTATGGATTGCGCACTCGTTTTTTGATTTGGAAATTCCTTTTATGACGGCAGTCGTCTACGTTGTCCGTTCTCCGCTTCATACACTGTCCCATGCACTCTTCTCTGTGGACGATTCCGTAGTGGTGCTCTCTCTGGAAGATCCCCTTCTTCCAGGGAAGATATTGAGTGCGACGAATAGTGCCGGATTAGCAGAAGGAGAGCAATTATCCTATGAACGGGTGCTGGCAATAATCCTTGAGAGTGACAAGGTTATGACTCTATGACTCCGATGTTCTTTCGTAAAGAAAATTCGTAGTCGTCGGAATAGGAGTAAGAAAGTGAATAAAGAGGATAGGGAGGATATTATTGATTTTGTTAATGAAATGTAAGTTTATCATGAGGGATAACACTGGGGATTGGTTCTTTATAGAGTGGCGGAAACTTGTGAAGAGCTTGTGAAAAGGAAAGAGAACTAGAGTGGCGTCTTCACACAACTCGACATGACCTGGTGCGGCATGGTATTCAGCGTCGCTTTTTTATCATGCAAATAGCCACATCGGAGGATTGTTATCCACAGGTGTGAATAACCCTGTGTATAGGTATTTTGAGACGTTATGAGTATTGATACCGTTTGGCAGGATGCACTGCAGTATATCCAAAGGAAGGTCCCGAAGCAGGTGTATGACACATGGTTTATACCGGTTTATCTCGACCGGATTGACAACTCGACCGCGTACATTGGGGTTCCGAACAAATTCTTCGGAGAATGGCTAGATACCCATTATGGACTACTGTTGGCAGAAGCCATAGCCACAGCTCGTGGTGGGGAGAGCTGATGTCTGTTGCATTTACCGTCCGTGAAAAGAGAGGTGTCTTGTCGGGGGAACCCCAAGTCGTTATCAATGGGCCTCGTGCCATAACGCAGCCCAAGCCTCGCCGGGGAATCCAGCTGAACCCAAAGTATACGTTCAAGAATTTTGTCGTCGGTGCTGGGAATCAATTCGCCCATGCGGCCTGCATGGCGGTGGCCGAGCAGCTCGGGCATACGCTATAACCCGCTCTTTATTTATGGTGGTGTGGGATTGGGAAAGACCCACCTCCTAAATGCCATCGGAAATCATGTGGCCGAAAAGAGCGATCTGCGCATCGCCTATCTGACCACCGAACAGTTTACCAACGAGGTGATCAACTCCATTCGCTACGACAAGATGATGGATCTGCGCAAGCGCTATCGGCACATCGATATGCTCATGATCGACGATATTCAGTTCCTGGTCGGGAAGGAACGGACGCAGGAAGAATTCTTCCATACGTTCAACGCCTTGTACGAGGGGCATAAACAAATTGTCCTCTCAAGTGATCGTTTTCCCAAAGATATGCCGGATATCGAAGAGCGTCTACGGTCTCGCTTTGAATGGGGACTGATTGCGGACTTGCAGCCGCCTGATGTGGAGACCCGCATCGCCATCCTGAGAAAAAAATCGGAGGATGAAGGAGTCATACTGCCGGAAGACGTCATCCAGTTCCTGTCGACCACGATGAAGAGCAATGTCCGCGAACTGGAAGGCTAGCTTGGTTCGATTAGGTGCCTATGCTTCGTTGACCGGGCAAGTGATAACCCTCGATCTTGCCAAGAATGTGCTCCGCGATCTCATCGGGGACAAGAAAAAGATCGTTGCGATGGATGATATTCAAGAAGCGGTCTGTGCACAGTTCCATGTGAAGATGACGGAGCTGAAATCCCGCCGTCGGAGCAAGACGCTCGTGCATCCTCGACAGATCGCCATGTATCTGTGTCGGGAGCTGACCGACGCATCGTACCCTGAAATCGGGCGTCAATTCGGAGGCAAGGACCATACGACCATCATTCACGCCTGTCGCCAGGTTACGAAGGCCAAGGAGACCGACAGCGACGTTGCAGACGACGATTGAAACATTGAAGGAGCAAATTCTTAGAAACTAAGAGCATGGCCGGGAGAGATCTCACATGAAAGTACGTATTGGGCGAGATGAACTGTTGACGGGACTTCAGCGGGTGCAAGGTGTCGTGGAGAAACGGAACACGATGCCGATTCTGTCGAACATTCTATTGGAAGCCAAGCAGGATGGGGTGGAGATCGTCGCGACCGACCTCGAGATCGGCATGCGAGGTCTGTACAAAGGCGACCGTTCTGTCGGCCGGCGGTGTCACCATCTCCGCCCGAAAGCTATTTGAAATCGTCAAAGAATTACCTCCTGGCGAAATCGAACTGACGGCGACCGACAACAACTGGACCACGATCCAGGCCGGGAAGAGCCAGTTCAAGGTCGTCGGCCTCCCCAGCAGCGAGTATCCCGCGCTGCCGACGATCGAACGCGAAGGGCTGATACCGCTCGCCGGGGCGGGGTTCTTGGAATTGATCCGGAAGACCCTCTTTGCCGCGGGAGACAATGATGCTCGGTATATCCTGAACGGCCTGCTCGTCACCCTCGTTGCGACCGACAAAGAAGACCACCCTTGCGACTAGTCGGCACCGATGGCCATCGTTTGGCGGTGGCGGAGCAGGAAGTCGGAAAGGCCGGCAGCAAAGGTGTGCCGCAAGAAATCAAAGCCATCATTCCGAAGAAGGCCGCGCATGAAATGCCGCCGTCTGTTGGAGGAGGGCGGCGACGCCGAACCGTTGATCGGTTTTACGAAAAATCTCATGATCTTCCGCAAGAGCGGTCTGCTGCTGACCTCGCGGCTGATGGAAGGCAACTACCCGAACTATCAGCAGGTCATTCCGAAAGAAAGCGGCAAGAAGATCAGCGTGAATCGAAGTGAACTGGAAAGCGCGCTACGACGCGTGTCGGTGCTGTCCAAGGACAAAGCCAGCGCGGTAAAGGTGTACGTTTGCATCCGGCAGATGACGCTTGTTCTCCAGCAATCCGGACTATGGAGAAGCCACGGAAGAATTGCCGGCCCGGTATGAAGGTGAGACCATCAATACGGGATTCAATGCCCGTTATCTTCTGGATGCCTTCAGCGTGATGGACGGAGAAACGATCTCGCTTCAAATGGAAACCCCGCTGAGTCCCTGTCTGATTCAGGAGCCGGAAAGCCCGGGGTTCAAGTGTGTGGTCATGCCGATTAAGATCTAGCAGATGTTTAGACAGGATGCTGAATGCCGTTCGACAAGGTCGCGCAGTGGGGCTGACATCGTGCGTACGTTGAGGGTGCGCGAGCGCGAACGCCCCGGTGACATGCGGGATTCTCAGGAGTTGAGGCCACGGATGACCACAGACGATCTCCAACCCAAATCCGACAGCTACAGCGCGGATCAAATCAAAGTCCTCGAAGGTCTCGACGCCGTACGGAAGCGTCCGGCGATGTACATCGGCAGCACCGGTGTCGACGGACTCCACCATCTCGTCTATGAAGTCGTCGACAACAGTGTCGACGAACATATGGCGGGGTTCGGTGAGGCGATCGAGGTGACGATCCACATCGACGGCAGCGTGACGGTCGTCGATAACGGCCGTGGCATTCCTACCGGGATGCATCCCACGCAAAAGAAGTCCGCAGCCGAAGTGGCGCTGACAGTTCTTCATGCAGGCGGCAAGTTCGAGCAGGGAGCCTACACCGTTTCCGGCGGCCTCCACGGCGTCGGTATCTCCGTCGTCAACGCCCTATCCGAGTGGCTCGAGCTGGAGATCTGGCAGGACGGCCAGGTGTTCGAACAACGATATGAACGCGGCAAACCGACTGCGCCGCTCAAGATGACGGGCAAGACCAAGCGCCGTGGCACCAAGGTCCGGTTCAAGCCGGACGGCCAGATCTTCGAGACGCTCGAATTCAGCTTCGACGTGTTGGCGCAACGGCTGCGCGAGCTGGCCTTTTTGAACAAGGGCCTGGCGATCACGCTGAAAGATGAGCGGAAAGAACCGGCGAAAGAGCAAGTCTTCCAGTACAAGGGCGGCATCGTCTCCTTCGTCGAACATTTGAACGAAGCGAAAACGCCGCTGCACAAGCCCATCTATGTCAAGGTTGAGAAGCCGGAAATGATGCTGGAAGTCGCGCTTCAATACAACGACGGCTATGCCGAGAACCTGTTTTCGTTCGCGAACAACATCAACACCAAGGAAGGCGGCACCCACTTGGTGGGCTTCAAGGCCGCACTCACCCGAACGATCAACACCTACGCGAACGCGAACGACCTCCTCAAGAAAGAAACCGAATCGCTGACCGGTGACGATGTGCGTGAAGGGCTCACCGCCGTCGTCAGCGTCAAGGTCCGTAATCCGCAGTTCGAAGGACAGACAAAAGCCAAGCTGGGCAACAGCGAAGTGAAAGGCATCGTCGAGGCTGCGGTCAACGAAGCCTTGGGAACCTATTTCGAAGAGAATCCGCCGGTCGCCCGAAAGATCATCGGCAAGGCGATCGACGCGGCTCGTGCTCGCGAAGCGGCGCGAAAAGCGAAGGAGCTCATCCGGCGCAAGAGCGCGCTCGACGGCGGATCGCTTCCCGGCAAGTTGGCCGATTGTTCGGAAAAAGATCCGGCCTTGAGCGAACTGTACATCGTCGAGGGTGATTCGGCCGGCGGATCCGCGAAGCAGGGACGCGACCGCAAGTTTCAGGCGATCCTGCCGCTCAAAGGGCAAGATTCTCAACGTCGAGAAGGCGCGCTTCGACAAGATGCTATCGAGCGACGAGATCCGGACGCTTGATCATGGCGCTCGGGACCGGCATCGGCCGCAAACGCGAAGAGAGCGACAAGTCGGACAAAGACTCGTTCGACATCGCAAGGCCCGGTATCACAAGATCATTCTCATGACGGACGCCGACGTGGACGGCAGCCACATCCGCACGCTGCTCCTGACCTTCTTCTTCCGGCAGATGCCGGAGCTGCTCGAGCGGGGCTACATCTATATTGCGCAGCCGCCGCTCTTCAAAGTGAAGAAGGGCAAGACGGAACGGTATCTCAAGGATGAAATGGCGTTGAACGAGTACCTGGCCGATATCGCCGTCGAGGAAGTCGAAGTGTACGTGGAAGGGGCCCAGGGATATGTCACAGGACGCCGGCTCCTGCCGATTCTCAAGAAGCTGATCGCCTTCGAAACGTTGCTCGGTCGGCTCAACAAGAAGCCGCATGAGGCCAGCATGCTGCGGGCGTTTGTGGACGAACCGGGGCTCGATCGCGAGCTCCTCAAGGATCGAGAGGCCCTCAAGACGGTCGTGGCCAGTGTGAAGAAGACGCTCCTCGCTCGTGTTCCCGAAGTTAGAACCGACGTTCGAGATCGTCGAGGACGAAGAGCATCAGTCGAAGCAAAGTCACGTGCCGACTTGCATGCCAACGGGCATGATGCACAGTATCGACGTGACGCATGAGCTGGTCGGGTCCGCCGATTTCCGCGAGCTTCAGAAGCTCGCACCGTCGGCGATCGGCCTGGGCCGGGCTCCGTACAAGATCAAAGCCGACGGTCAGGAACGCTCAGCCTGCGACGGCTGAACTGGTCAAGGCGATCCTCGAACACGGCAAGCACGGGCTCGAGCATCCAGCGCTACAAAGGTCTCGGTGAAATGAATCCGAATCAGCTGTGGGAAACGACGATGGATCCTGAGAAGCGGACGCTGTTGAAAGTCAAACTGGAGGACGTGACCGGCGTCGACGAAATCTTCACGATTCTGATGGGCGACGAAGTCGAGCCGCGACGAAACTTCATTCAGGAACATGCGCTCGAAGTACGGAATTTGGACGTGTAGGGAGTCGGCGAGACCGTTTAGAAACGTAAAGCACTCTGCATTAATCTTGTCGGATGCTCAAAATGGTCATCCGGCAAAGCCGCAGGCGTACATCTCTGATGTACGTGAAGGATCTTTTCGACCCGAGAACGAAGCCGGTGATCATTTTCAGCATCCGAGGACGAGAATGCCCCACGATGAACGTTTAGAACATATCGACATCGAAGATGAAATGCGCTCGTCGTACTTGAGTTACGCGATGAGCGTCATCGTAGGAAGAGCGCTTCCTGATGTCCGCGATGGGCTCAAACCGGTGCATCGCCGCATTTTGTTCGGCATGAATGAAATGGGTCTCGCCTCCAACCGGGCCTACCGCAAGTCGGCCAAGATCGTCGGCGAGGTCATGGGGAATTATCATCCGCATGGGAACATGCCCATCTATGACGCGCTCGTTCGAATGGCGCAAAACTTCAACATGCGCTATCCGCTCATCGACGGTCAGGGTAATTATGGGTCGATGGATGGTGATCCGCCGGCCGCAGAACGGTATACCGAAGCGCGCATGACCAAACTGGCCGAAGAGATGTTGGCCGACATCGACAAGGAAACGGTCGATTTCGGTCCGAACTATGACGAATCGAGTCAGGAACCCCTGGTTCTGCCGACCAGGGTACCGAATCTTTTGATCAATGGAGCGGGCGGCATCGCGGTGGGTTATGCCACGAACATCCCGACGCACAATATCACTGAGATCATCGATGGGTTGCTTCTGCTATTGGAGAGTCCGGACGTGACGATCGCCCAATTGATGCGGAAGATCCCAGGCCCTGATTTCCCCACAGCCGGATTCATCTATGGCATGAGCGGAATCAAGGAAGCCTACGAGACTGGTCGAGGCCTTCTTACCTTGAGAGCGAAGGTCGTGGTCGAAGTCGATGAACGCACCGAACGCGAACGGCTCATCGTCACGGAGATTCCCTATCAAGTCAACAAGGTGTCATTGATCAAGAAGATTGCCGAATTAGTTCAGGAAGACCGGATCAAAGGCATTTCCGACTTGCGAGACGAGTCATCAGATCGTGAAGGCGTCCGGATGGTCATCGAGCTCAAACGAGGTGAAATCCCGCTGGTGGTGCTGAACAATCTGTACAAACACACGCCGCTTGAAACCACCTTCGGCGTCATCATGCTGGCGCTGGTCAACAATCGCCCGGAGGTTCTGAATCTCAAGCAGATCCTCTTTCATTTTCTTGAGCATCGACGCGAAGTCGTGGTGCGGCGGACAGCCTTCGAGCTCCGAAAGGCGGAGGAGCGGGCGCATATTCTCGAAGGGCTCAAGATCGCACTCGATCATCTCGACGCCGTGATTGCGCTCATCCGCAATTCACAATCGCCGGACGAAGCGAGAGGCGGTTTGATGCGGCAATTTGGCCTGACCGAAATCCAAGCCACGGCGATCCTCGACATGCGGCTCCAGCGTTTGACACAGTCTGGAGCGGACCAAACTCGTCGAAGAATATCAGGAAGTGCTGAAGCAGATCGAATATCTCAAGTCCGTGCTTGCGAGCGAGGCGTTGATTCGGACCATTGTCAAAGACGAGCTGACGGAAATTCGTGAGATCTACAAGGACGATCGGCGGACACAGATCCTCAAAGAGGAGGCCGAAATCAGCCTGGAAGACCTGATCGCAGCAGAGGAAGTGGTCGTGACCATCTCCCATGCCGGCTACATCAAACGCAATGCCGTGTCCCTTTATCGCGCACAGCGACGAGGAGGAAAAGGCAAGATCGGGATGGGTATCAAGGAAGAAGATTTTGTCGTGAATCTCTTTACCGCCTCCACCCATGATTCACTCCTATTTTTCACGGATGCCGGGAAGGTGTATTGGCTGAAGGTCCACGAAATCCCGGAGGCCAGCCGGGCTGCGAAGGGCAAAGCCCTTGTGAATCTGCTTGCTCTATCGGGTAGTGAAAAGGTCACGGCGACGTTGCCGGTGAAGGAATTCCGAGGGGACCGCTATATCGTGATGGGCACCAAGAAGGGTGTCATCAAGAAGACGGAACTGTCCGCGTTCAGCAATCCACGACAAGGCGGGATCATCGCGTTGGGGCTCGAGGGCGGCGATAGACTGATCGGCGTACAACTGACCGATGGACAGCGGGAAATTCTTCTGGGAACCCAACAGGGCATCACCATTCGGTTTAAAGAAGAAGAAGTGAGGCCGATGGGCCGGACCGCGTATGGTGTCAAAGGGATCACGCTCGAAGAAGGCAATGACGTCATCGGTATGGAAACCATCACCCCCGATTCCACGACCTCGATTTTGACCGTCACGGAAGGGGGCTACGGCAAACGGACGCTCGTGGGTGAATATCGCGTTCAGGGTCGCGGCGGCAAGGGCATTATCAGCGTGAAGACGACGGAGCGAAACGGCTTGGCGGTCGGATTTCTGCAAGTACGAGATGGCGACGAAATCATGTTGATCGCCGCGCAAGGGAAAGTGCTTCGTTGCAAGGTGGACGACATCCGTGAAATCGGCCGGAATACCCAAGGGGTTCGTATTCTCGACCTCAATGGTGAAGGGGACCGAGTCGTAGGTGTCGCAAGACTCGCGGAAGCGGTTGAACGAGAGGACGTGGGTTCGGACGAAGATCCCCGAAGCCTAGCCCGACCGAGCCGCCCAGTTATTCAATGCACCAACGGATATCGACTCCCATTCCTCCCACTGAGCCCAAGACCAAGAAGCCGCTCGATATCGTCGTCAAATTCGGGCTGGCCGTCTTTGTGGGATCCTTCGCCCTGATCTGGGGAGGCATGTATCTCAGCCGTCCGGATCGCTCGATTCCTCCCTATACCGTCGGTGCGCAATCAGGCCATATCGTCACAACGGACGTTCCCCGCGGAACCACCGATGAGGAGATTGAATCGCTGGTGAAGCGTTTTCGAAAGGTCGGCCACCAAACGCACGATTTCGCTCGCATGAAGATCCATCCCACCACTCCGGGCGATCCCGGTGGTCCGTACGGACAGATCATGATTTACGTGTTCGACGACCACGGATGGACCGACCCAGAAGCACTGGCGAAGTACATGGCAGGAGATGCGGTGGTCGTCAAGGACTACGAACGATCCATGCGCGGATACTATCGATTGCAGGACCAGGATGAAGAAGGAGGAATAGGCCCTCTCCCCAAGAATGGGCGGGCCACCAGCGACACACGGATCCTCTTCAAGGGGCTTGTGACGGACCCTTTGCCGGTCGAGGCGGAACCTGAGCAGGGTATCTCGATATCACCTCTCTAAGACGCTCACGGATGGACGGATCTTCGATCATGGCGGTATGCGATACCAGCTCGGCCCAAGATTTCTCCGACTGAGTCGACCCGAGGTCGGTGGTGAGGCTTGCGGGAGAAGCCTCCGTTCCACCGGGAATCTCTCCGACGCGACACGCAATGTCTGTGACAGACTCCGTTCCCAACGCTGCCTGCAACTTCGTCAAGAGCGCCGGTTTGAGGAACGTCAACTGTTGCAGCCAGACCGAATTTCTGACGATCAGGTAGAGCTTTTTGAAGCGAATCTGGGCCGGCCACGTGTGGGAAGCCATGGGCTCGCCCACGATGTCGCGCCACCGGTGCTGTAAGCGAAGTTCCACCAGTCTCGATTCGAGACCAAGCCGCTTGGAAACACCGGAAAGGATGCTGCCGAAGGAATCAAGTGTACCTGGGCTGCTCATGTGGCATCATAGGCAATAGCGGAGAAATAGTTCAAGGTGTCGGGTCATGGCTAAAGAGACGGAAGATCAGCGGAAAGTCGTGGCCACCAATCGGAAGGCTTACCACGATTATTTTATCGAAGAAAAGTTCGAGGCCGGGATTGTTCTCAAGGGCACCGAGGTAAAATCACTTCGGGACAGACGAGTGAACTTACAAGACAGTTATGCGAGCGTCAAAGAGGGCGAGGTGTTTCTCCATCATTGCCACATCAGTCCCTATAGTCACGGCAACATTATGAACCATGATCCGACCAGGACCCGCAAATTGCTCCTTCATCGAAAGGAGATCAACAAGCTCCTCGGCAAAACCCAGCAGAAGGGGCTCACGCTGATCCCGCTCCGAATATATTTTTCAGAGCGAGGCCAGGCTAAAGTGGAACTTGGATTGGCCAAAGGGAAGAAGCAGCATGATCGCCGAGAGTCAATCAAAGCTCGGGAAGCCGGCAGAGAAGTAGAACGGGCGATCAAAGAACGGAAGTAGGATGAAAATCCACTCTTCGTTCAAAGTGCTTGACGATTGGGAAGTCCCCGCGCTCACCTTTACGAACTAGGCTCACAACAAGGAAACCGCGCCGTGTCGTCGTCCGCTAGCAACGCTGTCGAACACGGCGCGCATCGGGTGGAGACGTCAGAAAGAATGATGGCGCCTCTGCTCCAGTTATGCGAGGAGCACCGCTCTAGTTACTTTTCATCGTCAAGAAACACCGCCTTATACATCATTCCAAAAACAGCGGTCAGCGCGAGCAACGCAAAGAATATCGTCATCATGGATCTTCACCTCCCTTCATTCAGTAGTGAGTGTACCGCTCGAACATGAATGGTCGATGAGGAGATCGTGAAGAAATGTTCATAATTCCTCGATTTGATCTTGTTACCTGAGACGAAAGATTTCTGCACATATATTTCATTAGGGATCTGGTTATTACAGTTGACCGACGAGCCAACGGGTAATTGATATCAGAAAAGATGACCAAAGAAGGCAGTGAAACAAGGAAGGAATATCTAAAAATCGATACTTCTTACGCAGAGAAGGACTTGTATCCTCATGTGGGCAGTGCCAGGCTCCATGAACTCCCGGTTCGGGACACCCATCAAGCACCCACGATGTTACAGACTATGACCGATTCAGACAGCAGGTAAAAGTCGCTCTCCCTGCCATGGGCGAGCGAGGGCACAAGCACCTGCTCCCTTGACCGGCAACCCGGACCATTATCAGGTCCAGCTCAATCAACCTACAGCATATCGCTCCACGTCGATGATCGAGTCGTGCTCAATCATCTATTGACAAGCTGCAACATTGTGTACAGGATTCCAAATATGGCAGCCAATATGAACACTTCAATGAAGAAAACCATGATCATTGTCACCCCCTTTCACCTTGCTACCTATGTACTCTCCTAAGATGAAGCCTCCATGATGAGATCGTGAAGAGTTCTTCATAATCATGGTGCCTTCCACGTGAAGGTGCGAAATTGCCGATAGGAGTAATGTAACGACCAGGCATGAAGTAAAGGTGAACCCATGGTGAAGATCCCTTCATCCCCCTCGTAGGAAACACAGCGGCTGCCGAGGTGTCTCTCTGTGCAATGTCGTCATCATTTCTCATCGCGCTCTTCATGTGACAGCAATTGAGCAGCCATAGTCGTCGCGGCAATTGCCATGATGCCAGCCTATCCGGAGATCATTTTGTGGCGGTTACGGGCGTGCGACTTTTGTGCAAAAGAATAGTGCAATTGTCATAATAATAAGCGAAATCCTACGGCAAAGATTGTAGGGGAGAGTCTTTGGCAAGCGCGTCATGCACTTGGCAGGCAAATGGTGTGTAGGAGACGGGTTAGAATGGCGTCCGAACGTAGGTGGACGAGGCCAAAGGCTTCAAGAACCGCTAGACAAGAGCCGTCTGCTGGGCCAGAGCCGGTAATCGCAGCGTGAAGATGGAGCCTTTGTTAACTTCGCTGGTGACGGAAATACTACCCCCATGAGCATCCATGATTTCCTTCACGATGGGCAGTCCGAGCCCGGTACCGGCCGTATCCTTCGCTCGGGCCCAATCGGTCCGATAGAATCGTTCGAACAGATGGGGAATATGCTCCGGCTCAATGCCATGGCCCGTGTCCTCCACTGCCACGGCGACCTCGTGACCGGTCGACTGTAGGCGAACCGTGACAGAACCGCCGGATGGGGTGTACCGCAGCGCGTTATCGAGCAGATTGATCAGCGCTTGTTTGAGCCACTGTGCGTCACCGAGCACGGAGGGAACCGGCTGGGTGTCAAACCTCATGCTGATCTGGTAATCATCCGCCAGCAACGCCAGTTCATCCACGATCTCTTGAATGAGGGGCTCCATGGCGAGGGGCGCGAGATTGACCGGAGGCTTGCTGCTCGTGAATTTCGCCAGCGTCAATAATGGGCGGGTTAAAGCAATGAGCCGATCCACCTGCTGAAGGTTGTTGAGCAGTACCTCGTGATATTCTTCGACGGTCCTCGCTTTCATGAGCGCGACCTCCAGGTTGCCCTGCAGGATGGTCAGAGGGGTCTTCATCTCATGGGCGGCAATCTCGCAGAAGTTCCGTTGAACTTCACTTCCTCGTTGGAACTGATCCAATACGGAGTTGACCGCCTGGGTGAGTCGCTGAAATTCTCGATAGGGTGAATCCATCGGCAGTCGTTTCCCAAGGTCGGCTTCCGACATGGTTTCAGCGCCCGTACACAACGCCTCAATGGGGGCCATCACTTTCTTTGCCAGCCAGAGGCTGCCGATCCAGGCCAGGATAAGAGTGGCCCCGGATCCAAGGGCGAGCAGAAACACAAGGCCATGCAGGGTTTCCTGGTAATGGAGTAACGAAGTTTCCGCCTGCAAGATGTACCTCGCACGGCCTTTGCCAAGAAGGTAGAGAAACAAATGCCGCGCCGGCGTCCCATCAGGTGCGATGAGTGTCTCGAACAGGATATTTTTAAGGCGGACCTGTTCCAGCACACGAGGGGGAAGCGGCCCGTGCACGGTTGCGTGCGGACTGCTCCACAAGACCGAGCCGTCGGTTGAAAAGACGCGGAGAGCGTGGGTCACGTCGGGCAGTACGTGCTGTTCCGTTGTGCTTTGGGTCAACTCATTGGTCGGGGCAGAATCCTTGCCGCTGTGTTCAAAGAACTCGGGATACCGCTCGACAAACTCGGCCAGTGTTTCCGTCAACACGAGCAGCCGTCCATCCACTAATCGTTGCAAGAGCATCTCGCTGGCGGCGTACACGAGCGCCGAAAACGCGAGAAGACCGGCCATCAAGACAAAGGCTGACCAGCTGATCAAGGTGCGCAGGGATTTCATGCAGAGGCATCCGGCTCTTCGAGCATATAGCCGGCGCCGCGCACCGTGGTGATCAAAGCGGGCGAAAAGTCTCGGTCGATCTTCGCGCGGAGGGCTCGAATGTGGGCATCGACGATATTCGTCATGGGGTCATAACTGATATCCCACACATGTTCAATGATCGCGGTCCGAGTGAGCACGCGGTTCTTATTCCGCAAGAGAAACTCAAGGAGAGCATACTCCTTATTCGTCAGGGATATTTCCTGTCCTGCTCGCCAGACACGGTGAGAAGCCGGGTCTAACCGAAGATCGGCCGCCTGAAGATGAGCAATTTGCTGGGAGCTTCCGCGGCGCAAGAGCGCCCTGATTCGGGCCAGCAATTCCGCGAAGGCGAACGGCTTCGTCATAAACTGATCCGCGCCGGTATCAAAGCCGGAGACCTTTGTCTCCACGGTGTTTCGCGCTGTCAAGAGCAGCACCGGAGTCATGATGCTGTTGTCACGAACGCGGCGGCAGAGGGCCAGGCCGTCAAGCTTAGGTAACATGATGTCCATGATCATCAAATCATAGGAATTGTCCAATGCCAATGCCAAACCTGCTTCGCCGTCGGCGGCAACATCCACCACATAGTGCTCTTCTTTCAATCCTTTTCTGATGAATTGAGCCAGATCCGCATCGTCTTCAACCAGCAGAATTTTCATAACCTACCTCATGACTGGACCACGCAATTCCGCGGCGAAGGGCGCGGTGGGTCAACAGAGGCTGCTCTTGCAATCCGTGACCACCAGGTTGGTTGCCTTTTCGTCGGCTTCAAGGTCGATGGTCAACCAGGCGATCCCCACCGCCCGCTCATCCTGATGGGCTCCACCGCTCCCCTCAATCGGGCTGACAACATAATAGCGACCGGCAGGAACTTTCGTGAACCAAAAGTGCCCGGTTGGATTGGCCCTTGTCGTACGAAGATAAGGAAGAAGGCGCTTATCGGTCAGCAGGTGGGCCATGACCGCGCGAAGGCATTCCGCAGGTGACACCTGAGCCATGAGGGGGTCTGAAGACTTTGACGCGCAGGAGTAGTCTCGCACATTCTTGTCGAACCAATAGCGAGTATAAGAAACTATTGGAATCAAGTAAATTGAGGCTCCCGCCTGAGTCACAGCTTTTCCAGAGGGTGTGCGCAAGAATACCTGTCCGGCCGCACTTCCTCGACCTTTGGCTCTGTAGGCGAAGAGTTCTTTCTCGTTGAAGGATGGTGGGTTCGATGAACCGGACACCACCGCGTGAGTCGCTGTCACGGGGAAGAGACCGAACAGCAGCAACCCTGCAAGCCAGCACCTGAGTTGCCTGTCCCGCCACGTCATGTCGAGGTAGCTGAGGCCGCTGCGGACTCGTCGGGCTCGGTTGGAGACGGGACGGCCTTGTGTTTGAGGGCGCGGCCTTTATCGGGGGTCGGATCGGTGACCAGACCATACACTTCTCGACCTTCATGGCCATCGGGCAAATATTCCGTAATCGGCATCCCATCTTCCCGAACAAAAAGGAGACAATGACAGTATTTGTAGATCTGCATTTCGTCGCAGGCGCAGATCCACCGTCGGAGCTTGGCTTCGGATTCTTTATCCTTGTAAAAGTTGCAAGGGCAGAGCGGTTTTCCGAGTTCGTCGATATGGGACGCTAACCCCTTGACCACCGCCTCCGTCACAGCAGTATTGGGATGCATCGCAGTTCCGCTTTTCTCGGCAAAACCTTGTACGAACTTTCGGATCTTATCAATGCTTTCCTGCGTCGGTTCAGCCATGGATTTCCTCCTCCAGCGACGGCGGCCAGAGTCGCTAGTTTACAAGGATAATTCGCTGCTTTACAATCCGTCCATTCAGCTCCTTCTCGTAAGAAGCCATGACGGACATGTCAAGTCGACAGATCTTGCTACAGCGGCTGGTTCCCGGGTTGAGTCAGGTCGTCGCAGAGACCGTGGTGGCTGCTTTGCCACAGGCCACCGGTAAATCGGATGCTGAGGCACAGGTACTGACCTTGTTGGATGAACTCCAAGAGTTGTCTGAAAAAGCAGCGGGCGCAGCGGTGACGGCATTGCCTGAGCTTGACCGGAGGACCGGCCTCTCGCATATTATTTTGTGGCTCGATCTTGGAGTGGCACTGGCTCAGTCCTCCGGGGCATCCGCGCTCAAATATTTCAAAGATAGTCCCTTGGTCCTTGGGCTGACCGAACCATTCGATGCGCGCACGGAAGTCTTAACGATCGGTCTGGAAATCGCTGAGCAGGATGCCAACGTTGCGCTCGAATACATCCGACATGCCCCACAGATTCTGTCCGATGTTCCCGCCCCGCAATTGCGACCCTGGCTCGATATCGGCATTGAACTGACCGAGGTCAATGTCGTCGTCGGGCTGGAGTTCATCCGACAAATCTCCAAGCTGGCCCCTGTGCTGCCTTTGGAGGCGGTGCGTAGCTGGGCCACGGTGGGCATGAAATTGATCGTGCCGAATAGCCTTGGGAAGCCGGACTATGTGGCCACCATGGAGTTTCTCAGGACCAGCCCATCGATCCTTGGAAATATCGAAGACCCTCCCGTCCGAGAAAAGGCCGTATCCCTGTGCCTGCTGTTGGCTGCATATTCCCCCGCGTCCAGCATCACGTGGCTCGCAGAGTCACCCGCCCTCTTAAGAACGGTGCCGTCGATGGAATGGCGGATCCGGCTGTTGCAGTACGGCGCCCTGCTGGCCGAGCAGCACGCTGAAGTGACACTCGATTACCTGCGTCGCGCCTCCGAACTCGTCGGACTCATCGGAAATGGACCCGAAGCCCTCGCGCGATTCGAGAATTGGTTTAAGGCGGGGATGGAAGTCGCGGCCTACAGCCCAGAGGGAGCGCGTGCCTATTTTTCAGTGGAGTCAAGGAAAGCGCTGGCCTCGGTCGAACAAGCCTTGAGCGGGGTGCCGTTTCGGCAGGTCGCGCGACGAATGAAACTGTTCATCCAGGGACTCTGTGGAACCGGCGTGACAGTGACGGCGCTTCCTGATTCTGTGACTTCTCCGGCCCGCGCGACGGTCAGTCCCGACGGTCGGAACATTTCCTTGCCGGCGCTGCTCCGTCGATATCCGACGGCCGTGGAAAACGAACGTCTCTATCTCATGATGGCGGCGCATGAAGCTGGGCATTTGGAGTTCGGTACCTATCGCCTCCGGCTTGAGTCGCTGACCGATTTGATTGAAACCGTACGGCGCCGGTATGGTCGATCCAATGAAGCTGAACCGGATACACTGGCCGCCCTCTTCCAAATGTATCCGAACCCCGGGCTGGTGCGGGACCTCTGGATCGTGCTGGAAGATGCGCGGATCGAATTCTTGCTGCAAACCGAGTATCCGGGACTCCGGCGCGATCTTGCGCGATTCGCTGCCGAATCCATCGTTCCGCGCGACCCGGCTCAAGGAGTGACGCCCAAGGAACTGATCGTCGATGGTCTTCTGAGACTCTCCACCGGTGAAACGGAGGATTCGGCGGTGCCCAAGGCCGTCAGGGAAGAAGTCTCTCTCCTGGAGCATGTGCCGTTCCATTCTCAAATCTACGGCCACGGCAGAAGAAGCGGTTCGCGTGGTCGATCAGGTGTATGTTCGCTTGGAAGAGCTGCTGGTGGCTCGTGACGAAATGATGTGCTCAGAGCGGCGCGAGGAGCCGGAGGATGCGAAAACAGGGCAGACGAAACCGGAGCAGCCGGGTGACCAGTACCGCGCCGTGACTGATTCGGCCTATCGTGGCTCGATGAATCCGGAGTTTGTCACGTGGAGTCAGGAACATGTCGACCAGCGACGCAAGTCTCCGGCACAATCGGATGGTCATATGAAGGAGAACGTTCCGGAGCGGTGAGCAAGAATCCGGAAGCAAAGACATGTTGAGCGCCCGTCGTTCATTACCGTCCGTTATGGAAGAGTGCCTCACGCTTGAGATGGAAACACAGCCGATTCGGGAACTCACGACTCATGAGGAGAGAGCAACCCTCTACGCTGAGTGGGACTATCGGATTGAGGATTACCGGATGAATTGGTGCCGCGTGGTAGAACGCCCTGCAGACCACGGGTCCGACGACTTCGTCACGGAGACGTTGGTCGCCCAGCAAAGTACCGTCAAGTCGCTGCGCCGGTTTTTTGAAGGCTTGCGTCCTCCCGCTTTCCGCCGCGTCGCGGGGCAATCCGACGGAGAAGAGGTGGATCTCGATGCTGTTGTCCGGCGAACAGCGGAACAGCGGGCAGGTATGGAAGGCGACGATCGGTTGTACATCCGGCGAGAAAAACGAGAACGCGACGTGGCGGTGGCTTTCCTCGTTGATGTCAGTGGATCCACAAGCCGAGATCTCGGAACCGGTCGCCGGGTGATCGACATTGAGAAGGAAGGTCTGGTATTGCTCTGTGAAGCACTGGATGCCGTCGGCGATCAGTATGGACTCTATGCTTACTCGGGCCAAGGACGGGCGAAGATAGAGTTTCTCACGATCAAAGACTTTGATGATCGACTTGGGGCGGTGACGGCGCATCGGCTTGGTGGCCTGGCTCCTCGTCATCAGAATCGCGACGGCGCGGCTATTCGGCACGCGGCGGCGAAGCTGCTGACGCGGGAAGCCAAAACCCGTGTCCTCGTGCTGTTGAGCGACGGAAGACCATTGGACGACCAGTACAAGGACGACTACTCGTTGGAAGATACGAAGGCGGCACTCCGCGAGGCGAGACAACGGGGAGTCGAGACCTTTTGTATCACGATCGATCGGGAAGCTGAAAGTTATCTACGCCGCATGTACGCCGATGCACAATACTGCGTCATAGACCGCGTCGAAGCCCTTCCGACGAAGCTGCCTGGAATTTACAGGCGATTGACCGCATAAGAACTCAAGAACATGACGAACTCGATCGGAAAGCCGGCGATTCCTCCGTGGTTGTATAAGCTCTTCACAGGGCATCAATATCCTTACGTCCGTCGGTTGGCCAAGTTCGGACAGACGGTGAAACCCGGTGAAGACCGTCCGGAGCCGACGAAAGAGATGATTGAAGCAAAGTTCTGGGAAGTCTATCCTCGTTGCTGGGTGAAAGTGTTGCAGGAAGTCAAAGAAGGGATGATCGTGGTCTTTCATGACCTGGGTGAGTATCATCCCGGGGGCTTTCAGGAACTCGTCGACAATCCGGAGGAGTTTCTGGCAAAGACATACGGCAAGAAGAAGATCAAGGTCAATTTCTATGACGGAGATAATTTTGTCTGCACGATCAACTTCAAAGTTGCAGGCTGGACGGAGCACGAACAGGAAGGCCGAGGTTAAGGCTAAGGTCAAGGCGGATTTGGAGAGGGACGATCTTCTTTGACCTTAACCTCAGCGTAACCTTCGTGTGGGAGGAATGGAAATGGGGCGTCCAAAGATCACCGTGGTAGGTGCGGGGAACGTCGGAGGGACGACGGCGCAGCGGTTGGCCGAGAAGAATCTCTACGACGTGGTACTGGTCGATATAGCCCAAGGGATTCCACAGGGCAAGGCGCTTGATATTTCACAGGCGGGGCCGGTCTGCGGGTACAGCACGCAGGTGGTCGGCACCAATGATTACGTGGAAACCGTTGGGTCGTCGATCGCCGTGATCACGTCCGGCATTCCGAGAAAGCCGGGCATGAGTCGAGATGAGTTGTTGGCGACGAATGCGAAAATCGTGAAATCCGTCGTCATGGAGCTCGTCTCACGCTCTCCGGACATTATCCTGATCCTCGTGACCAATCCATTGGATGCCATGGTCCATGTGGCGCGTTCCGTCAGCGGTCTCCCTAAATCGAGAATCATCGGGATGGCCGGAGTGCTGGACTCGGCAAGAATGCGGACGTTCATTGCTGCTGAATTGAAGGTACCGGCCACGGAGGTGCAGGCAATGGTATTGGGCGGACACGGCGATACGATGGTGCCGCTGTCGCGCTACACGATCGTGAGGGGGAGGCCGGTGTCGGAACTGATGTCGAAGGAGAAACTCGATGCCATCGTCAAACGAACGCGGGAGGGTGGAGCCGAAATCGTGGGTCTCTTGAAAACAGGCAGTGCCTTCTATGCTCCGTCCGCTTCAGCGGTGGCGATGGTTGAATCGATCCATAAGGACGAGAAGCAGGTGATGCCCTGTGCGGTGTTGTGTGAAGGGGAGTACGGACTCAACAACGTCGTCGTCGGGGTTCCGGTCAAAATCGGACGCGGAGGGGCCGAACAGATTCTGGAGTATGAACTGACCAATGATGAACGGGCGGCGTTGGAAACGTCGGCCGGCGCGGTGCGGGAACTGTGCGCGGCTGTCGATCGATTGATGGTGTAGCAGGATAGTCACTAGTCAATGGTCATTCAGAAGAACGGTTTGAGTCCTTCTCTGTGTTGACTAATGACAAATGACCAATGACGAATCGACGCGGTGCCTTGACATTCGAAGAAAAGCTGTCGTACAGACATCGGTCTAGGCCATCAACTGTTTTTTGAAGAGAGGGGAGTTATGAAATTTCTTGAAGATCCGATGCAGACGATGTGGGCGGGATTTGCGCTGTCCATCGTATTGATTATCATATATTTAGGTTTAACTGGAATTGGCGCGGGTGAAGCCGAGTGGGCCTCCTTGATCCTTCGCTGGATTCACTTCCTAGCCGGGATCACGTGGATCGGGCTCTTGTATTTCTTCAACATTATCAATGCCGCGTTTTTGAAAAGTCTGGACGGCCCCACCAAGAATATCGTGATTCCAAAGCTCATGCCGATGGCGCTCAATTGGTTCCGGCATGGAGCCACCGTGACCGTGCTGGCGGGGGTCTTATTGTATGGTCACATGTATCACAAAGGTGGAACAGGAGCGGTAGCCTTGGCGATCGGTGGGCTGCTCGGGATCATCATGATGGGTAACGTCCATGGGATTATCTGGCCGAACCAGAAGAAGATCATTGCCGCAGTGACCGCGGCCGCTCAGGGGACCCCGGCCCCACCTGAGATGGCTCAGTGGGGACGAAGCGCATTGCTGGCTTCTCGTGTGAATTTCATGCTCTCGATCCCCATGTTGCTTTTCATGGGAGCCGGTAGCCATTTCAGATAGAACCTGTACATCTCTTGGCCGGTGGGGGTAAACCCTACCGGCCAGATTTTATATTTCTACCTTATATCTGCTGCCCTCTATGCCCAGCCGATGACTAGGTCACCTGGCCTTAACTGCTTGAGATTCAGGCCTATTTCGGTTTCGTTGCCTTGACGGATCAACAGGAGGAGCCGTATAGTACAGCCTCCATATTTGAGGATGTAGATCGGCACACGTATGCTTACGACTGCGGAACCACGCCTTGTTCAACAGACTGAGGGCGCCCCTTGGGAGATCGATGGGTATCTTAAAATCGGTGGCTATGAAGCCTGGAAACGTTGCGTGAAGGAGCTGAGGGCAGCACAAGTGATTGATGAGCTGAAGAAGTCCGGCCTGCGAGGACGGGGTGGAGCAGGGTTTCCGACCGGAATCAAATGGGATAAGGTCCTCAACCATCGGGTGAAGGAGCGCTACTTCGTCTGCAACGCCGGCGAACACGAACCGGGAACGTTTAAAGATCGTCACCTGTTGAAAACGTTGCCCCACCAGTTGATCGAAGGCTGTCTCATCGCGTCACATACAGTGCAGGCGAAGGCCTCCTTCATCTATGTGAATCATGAGTACCATGAAGAACGGCAAAATCTTAAGAAAGCCTTGGCTCAAGCAAAAGAACGGGGATTGCTCGGTAAGAATGTGCTGGGAAGCGGAGTCGATATAGAACTGGAAGTTTTTGAAGGCCATGGAAGCTATGTAGCCGGCGAAGAGACCGCTATGCTTGAGTCGATGCAGGGACGTTCGGCGATGCCGCGACAAAAACCGCCATTTTATCCGACCGATTTTGGTCTCTATGGCAAACCGACCTTAGTCAATAACGTGGAGACGTTGTGCAACATTCCTCGGATTCTTCACAAAGGTGCCGCGTGGTTCACGCAGGTTGGAACGGAGAAGTGTCCAGGAACAATGATGTTTTCATTGAGCGGTGCGATCAATCGTCCCGGTGTGTACGAGATGCCGATGGGTGTGACGATCCGTGATCTGATCGAACAATGCGGTGGTGGGGCTCCCAATGGTCGCAAGATCAAGGCGGTTTTTCCGGGTGGTCCGGCGTTTTCAATGGTGACGGCGGATCAGCTCAATCTTCCCATGGATTTTGATTCGTTGAAAAAGGCCGGCACGGGGCTAGGATCGGCCGGTGTCATCGTTGTTGATGATGCGACCTGCATGGTGGCTAAGACGTTGCACTTTTCCAGTTTTTTCAAGAACGAGAGTTGCGGGCAGTGTCCCCCGTGTCGGATGGGGACTATCAATTTAGCCGCGCTGATGACCAAGATCGAATCGGGGCAGGGTACTCAAAAAGACTTGGACAGTCTGCTGCAACTGTGTGGATTCGTCAAAGGGACCGGGTACTGCACGCTCGTGACCGGAGCCTCAGTATTGGTGCAAAGTAGTGTGAAGCTGTTCCGTCACGAATACGAAGATCATATTCGGCTGCAGAGCTGTCCCTATCAGGAAACACCGGTCGGGATTGTTGCTCATTCCTAGGAGGCGCCATGCCGCGGGTGACGTTTCTTCATTCGGACGGGCGAAGCGGGGAAGTGGGAGAGAACATTTCCCTCCTCGATGCTGCAAAGGAAGTGGGGTTCCGGTTGAACCATGACTGTGGAGGAAATGCCTCCTGTACGACCTGCCGAGTGGAGGTCCAGATGGGGCATGAGCACCTTTCGGAAATCGATTTCGACGAGCAAGACTTGCTGGATCGAGAAGCATTGACGGAGTCATGGCATCGCCTTGCATGCCAGGCACGTGTCTTGGGAGATGTCGTCGTGCGCGTGCCGGAAGCCAAATGGGATAATCCGACAACAGCGACGACAGAGGCGGTGGGGTTGATATTCGATAGAGAGGTGTTAGACTAACATTCTAACCGGCGTGCGGACTGGAACGATTCTATACAGGAGGAAACGATGGTTACGATTACACAGGTGGCGGAGCAGAAAATCAAGGAGTTGATGACCGAGGAAAAAGACATTGTTGGGTTACGGGTGTATGTCCGCGGCGGCGGGTGTCATGGCTACCAGTATGGGATGGCCTTTGAATCCAAAATGGCCGAAGACGATACTGTAATCGAAAAGGGTGATGTGAAGCTCATCATGGATTCTCAGAGTGCGCCGTTGCTTCAAGGGGCGGAAGTCGACTACGTCGACAGCGTACAGGGCTCCGGCTTTTCGATCAAGAATCCTCAGGCCAAGACCACGTGCGGCTGCGGCAGTTCGTTCAGCGCATAAGCGCCGATACGGAATCGCCGTACGAAAGCTGATAAAGGACCTCCACGCCAGGACCGCTCGCACCTGAGCGGTCCTGGATTTTGACTCCACTCCAGAGACACACGATCGAATGTCACAGGTCTATGTGACAAGGCGCTATCGGTTTTGCGCCGCACACCGGCTGCACACGGACCAGCTGTCGCCCGAAGAGAACTGGGCGGCGTTCGGAAAATGTAATAATCCGAATGGTCACGGGCATAACTACGTCGTCTTGGTCACGATCACGAGCGGAGCAACACAAGAGCCTTGTGACCTCAACCATCTCGACCGCCTGGTCAATGAGAGGATTATCGATCGGTTCGATCATCGTGACCTCAATAGCGACCCGGCGCTGTCAGAACTCACGACCACCGGGGAAAACATCGTCAAATTGATCTGGGACATTTTGAAGCCCCAATTGCCGGCAGGGCATCTACACAAGGTGGGTGTCATCGAGACGAGAGATAACTATTTCGAATATGCGGGCGTCGCGTGAAACGACGAGGGAACGGAGTGAGGAAGCCACAGAAGAGAAAGACAACACGAGAACCAGTTGAGAACTCCGGCGGAAGTGGGAAGCCGGCGGACTTATCAGTGCTCCAATCGCTGGTTGCCCAAATGCTGGTCGCCCTGGGGGAAAAACCGGGTCGCAACGGTTTGCTGAAAACGCCCGAGCGCGTGGCCAAAGCACTGGCTTTTATGACGCAGGGCTATCAGCGTGATATCGACCATCTGTTGAACGGCGCGCTGTTTCCGATCGAATACGACGAGATGGTCATCGTCAAAGACATCGATTTCTTCAGCATGTGTGAGCACCACTTGCTCCCGTTTTTCGGCAGAGTTCATGTCGGCTATTTGCCGAATAAGAAAGTCGTCGGCCTCAGCAAGATTCCGCGGATTGTCGATACATTTTCGAGGCGACTACAAGTACAGGAACGGTTGACGGTTCAAATCGCGGAAACTCTGAGCAACAAGTTGAGCGCCCACGGTGTTGGGGTCGTCGTCGAAGCGCGACATCTCTGCATGATGATGCGCGGGGTGGAAAAACAGAACACGATCGCCGTCACCAGTTCCATGTTGGGAGCGTTTCGTAGCCAATCACAGACTCGCCTGGAATTCTTAAAATTGATCCGACACGGCAGTGTCGGCGATCCGGACTGAGTTCCAGACGATCGCTCTCTCGGTTTCCTCGCTTATCTCGTGACATTCACGACAAAAGAGCGGACGGTTTCGTTGAACGGGCCGGGCTGTTCTAGGTTCGAAAGGTGGGCGGCTCCTGGAATAATCGTCAAGTGGGCGTTAGAAAGCCGGTCCGCCATAAACTTGGCGTCGGAAGGGGGGGTGGGAAGATCCAGTTCACCGACGAGAATTTGAACAGGACAGGTCATCCGTTTTAGGAATGGGATGGAATCGGGTCTCTCTGCCATGGCCATTAAGTCGCCCGCGATGCCGCTGACTTGGTTGCCCTCGATCATCGTGCGTACGTGTTGAACCAGCTCCGGTCTCGTGTGGATCGTTGGCGGGCTTAGCAGCTTGGGAATCATGATGTCGGCGATCGCTCTCGCCCCTTGGGTATACGCAATCTGAGCCATCTCAAACCGAGCCTGTTTCCCTTCATCGGTATCCGCCTGTGCTCGCGTGTCAGCCAATACCAATCCTGTGACACGCTCGGCATACTTTCGATAAAACGCGAACAGGATGTACTCCTCCCATGGAAAGCCCGACGAAGACCGCTTGCCGGATCGACAGATGATCAAGCAGACCATGCACATCATCGGCTGCTTGGTCGAGGGAATAGTGCCAGAGCGGCGCATTGGATTCACCATGTCCGCGCAGGTCGATCGTAATCACTCGGAACTGTGACGACAGCGCTTCCTCCTGCTTTGCCCACATCGTTCGATTGAGCGGGAAGGCATGGAGAAAGACAAGGGGAAGGCCGGTTCCCTGATCGTTGAACGCGAGAGTAATGCCGTTGATTGTGGCTTGCACGGGCTGCTCCGTAAACGCGGTGTTCGTACCATCTGTTGCCTGCATGGTCAAGGGGCCGTTTGCGATCCTGCGGAGTGACGTATACAATTCCCGCTGGTCTCTCGAGGAGTGTCATGACCCGCTCTCGCGATCAGGCCCCTGATCTGTTCACCACCCCAGAAGGCCCACAAAATGCGGTTGAGGGCCCGCTCGCCGAACGGATGCGACCGCGTGAGTTTGCCGATTTTGTCGGCCAAGACGAGATTGTCGGCTCGGATTGTCCCTTGCGAAAGGCGATTGAAGCCGACCGGCTTTCTTCCGTCATCTTCTGGGGACCGCCCGGTTCGGGGAAGACGACTCTGGCCCATCTCATTGCCCGGCATACGAAGGCCCAGTTTGTTCCCTTTTCGGCTGTGACCAGCGGTGTGCCCGAATTGCGTATGATCATCAAGGCAGCCGAGCACCGCCGAGCGAGTAACGGCCAGCGGACTATTCTCTTTGTGGATGAGATCCATCGATTCAACAAGGCGCAGCAAGATGCCTTTCTTCCCCATGTCGAACGAGGCACCATCATTCTGGTCGGTGCGACCACGGAGAATCCTTCCTTTGAGATCATCAGCCCCCTGCTGTCGCGGTCTTTGGTTGTTGTCCTCAAGCCGCTTACTGAGGAGGCATTGGGTCAGATTTTGAATCGTGCGCTTACCGACGTCGAGCAGGGACTGGAAAAATGGAAGGCGCGCTTCTTACCGGATGCTCGACAAAGATTGATCGCGTTCAGCAACGGGGACGCACGGGCGCTGCTCACATCCTTGGAGTTTGTCGTGACACAAACACCGGCTGGACCTGACGGCACTCGTGTGATTGATGCGGCTTCGTTGGAATCAGCGCTAGGCAAGAAGGTGCTGCGGTACGACAAGGCAGGCGAAGAACACTACAACGTCATCTCGGCCTACATCAAGAGTCTTCGCGATTCTGATGCGAATGGGGCGCTCTACTGGCTGGCTCGGATGCTGGATGCCGGCGAAGATCCGAAATTCATCGCCAGACGGATGGTGATTTTCGCGTCCGAGGATATCGGCAATGCCGATCCGGTGGCTCTGCTCCTGGCCACATCCGTAGCACAGGCCGTCCAGTTCGTAGGACTTCCGGAAGCGCAGATCAATCTGGCTCAGGGCACCACCTATCTGGCATCACGTCCCAAGGACAACGCATCCTACGTCGGTCTCTTGGAAGCCCTGAAAGATGCGAAAACCCACGGTAATCTGGCGGTTCCGCTCCATCTCCGGAATGCCGCGACGTCCTTGATGAGGGACCTAGGCTATGGAGCCGACTACCGCTATGTCCATGACGATCCACGAGCACGAACCGAACAAACCCACCTGCCGGCGACACTGAAAGATCGACGGTATTACCGCCCTAGGCCGCCGGAATAGGGCCAATTATCCTAGTTTACATTCCTGTCTAATCGGTTATACTTAGAGCAATGAAACGAGGGGAAGGAAAACCATCAGCCGGCATGGTTGCACTGAGTGAGCGAAGGAAATTTGTCCGAGCCACGTTGATCGGCTCCGCCTTGGTGGCGCCGAAGAGCGGCGGGCGGGCTTGTACGGCGGTCCTGGATAATGTGAACAAACTCGGGGCCGGGCTTCACACCAAAGATCGGTTCCCTCCGAATGAAAAAGTCACCGTGTCCCTTGCGTTTCTCGATTCCGATCGAATCGAACAACAGGAAAAGCTCGATGGGACCGTCGCCTGGGTCAGGCCCTGGGACAAGAAAGGATTCTTGATCGGGGTTGTCTGGAACGAATTGGTGACGAAAGAGAAGAACCGCTGGTTGTACTACTACCTGGAAGAAACGCTCAAAGCCTCCGTTTAGTAGGGCATTGAAAAGCTCCCATCAGCTTCGTTCTCGTTTCGCTCAGATTCCTCGACGTACCCAAAACAGTACGCCTCACCTCCTCGCTCACTGCGGCCTTGCTGCTGAGTCTTTTGAACGCCCTACAAGAGTTAGCACAATGCTCCCAGTTTTTGCTTCACCTCTTCCAGTTCTGCCGACAGCGATTCCCAGCGAGCGGTCAGTCGTTCGAGACCGCGTTTCCAATCATCCTGTTCTTGATGCAGGAGAGTCCAACGGTCGAACTCGGCATAGAGTTTCGGATCGGCCAACTCCGTTTCGCGCGTCTTGATCTTGGTCTCGGCCTCGGTAATTTCTGCTTCCGCTCGAGACACCTGCTTTTCCAATCGTGCCTGAGTCTTGGTCAGATCGCGTCGCTCTCCTCCTCGTCCTTTTGGCTGCACTTGTTGTACCATCGCACGGGTAGGGCCTGAGAAAGTGGGTTGCGCGGTTCCTTCGAGTTCTTCGCTCGTTTCCTTGATCGATTCAAACTCCTGAGCCTTCTTCCACAGATAGTACTCATAATCGCCGATGTAGTTTCGCGCCAGTCCCTCTTCGATCTCAATGATCCGGGTGGCGATGCGCGCCAGAAACGTCGGGTCATGGGAGATGAAAATGATGGTCCCGGGGAATGCAGCCAATGCATCAGTGAGCATATCCACCGAGGCCGGATCCAAATGGTTCGTCGGCTCGTCGAGAAGCAAGGTATTGGCCGGTTCGACCAGCATGCGGGCTAACGCCACCCGGTTCCGCTCACCACCGCTCAACGCCTTGATCGGTTTTTTCTGATCCTGGCCGGAAAACAAGAACGCGCCTGCGATCCCACGCAGAAAATTCATCTCCGCATGTTTGGTGACTTCTTCAAGAGATTCGAGAATCGAGTGCTCGGGGTTCAAGGTTTCCGCCTGATGCTGAGCGAAGTAGTGTAAGCTCACCCCGTGCCCCACGGTTCTGGTGCCGGTATCAAGAGGGAGCACACCGGCGAGCATCTTCAGAAGAGTGCTTTTTCCCGCTCCATTTTCACCGACCAGCGCGATACGTTGGCCACGCTCCATGGAAAAATCGAGAGTTTTGTAGACGACCTTTTCACCATAGCGTTTGCTCGCTCCGGACAACTCGAGCACCTGACGGCCGCTGGCAGAAGGAAGGGGAAACCGGAACTTGACTCGTTTTGGATCTCGTTGGATTTCGATCCGCTTGACCTTGTCCAACTGCTTCAGTCGCGATTGAACCTGACTGGCCTTATTCGCTTGGTACCGGAAGCGATCGACGAACGTCTGAACACGGGCAATCTCTTTGGACTGCCGAGCCGCCGAGGCGTGTAGTTGAGCATCTCTCTCCGCTTTCAATTGTCGGAAGAGCGAGTAGTTGCCTCGGTATTCTTCGATCTTGTGATGACGCAATTCCCAGATATGCGTGACCACGCGGTCCAGAAACGCGGTATCGTGGCTGATGATCAGGAGTGTCATGCCGGATTGGAGCAGAAACTGTTCGAACCAACGCTGAGTCGGTTTATCCAAATGGTTCGTCGGCTCGTCGAGCATCAACACATCGGGGTTCGATCAAGAGCAGATGCGCCAGCGCGACCCGCATCCGGTAGCCTCCGGACAGTTTCTCGACATGGCGATCAAAATCGACCTCCGTAAACCCCAGCCCCATCAAGATGCGCTTGGCCTCGTGCTCAGGGTACTCATCGCGATGCGCCGCGTCGAGGACGGTCTTCCCGGTAATTGTTTCGAGCTCCTGCGGGAGGTAGCCGATCCGGAGCCGAGGCCGCTTGCGGATCGAGCCTTTGTCCGGCGACTCTTCACTAAGGACCATGCGAAAGAGCGTCGTTTTCCCGGCGCCGTTCGGTCCGACTAAACCGACTCGTGAATTCGGGCGAAGGTGCGCGGAGGCCTCAGTGAGCAGCACCTTCGTGGAATATTGCTTGCTGATGGATTCAATTTGGAGCATCGACACAAACCTTCCGTATGAAATGGGACGACTGGGTCACCACCCGAGATGAACTCGAACGACGTGAATGGTCAGGAGGTTGGGAGGCGAGGCAAGGTGATGAAATTAAACACAGTGAACATCCTAGAATCCGAATCTTTAGACTCTTGAGTCGGCTATCCGGCCGCGACAATTACGATCAATCTCAAAAGAGCGACCGGGTCAAGCGAAGCTTGGTTTGGTGGAGCTGGCCGGGATTGAACCGGCGACCTCGTGAATGCCATTCACGCGCGCTCCCAACTGCG
This sequence comes from uncultured Nitrospiraceae bacterium, assembly GCA_963849655.1. Taxonomy (GTDB): domain Bacteria; phylum Nitrospirota; class Nitrospiria; order Nitrospirales; family Nitrospiraceae; genus Nitrospira_D. The sequence continues at coordinate 35,455 of CAWKJK010000024.1, read as the reverse complement.
CCACAGCCCCACCCTGGGAGATTCAGAGATCAAATTAATATGGAAAATTGCGGTGTTGAACAACGCAGGCATGCTAACACGCAGTGTAGAGCCAGTCAACCGACCGATCGCTGCCTCACAGTGTCATGTAACCAGAGCAAAGCTTTGAATGCGAAGTATCTCGAAGTATCTCAATGACCAACTTGACAAAAGAATAGGCTGCACCTACCATGAGCCCCCTTGGCTCTGATCTCCAAATCTGGTCAGAGCCATTTTTTCGTGCAGAAACCGACTGGGAACTTCCACCATGGGTAATCTCGTCATTATCGGCGCTCAGTGGGGCGATGAAGGCAAGGGCAAGATCGTTGACATCTTAGCCCGGGATGCCGACATCGTCGTGCGCTATCAGGGAGGCTCCAACGCCGGGCATACCGTGATCAACGAGTGGGGGACCTATATTTTCCATCTTATTCCATCGGGAATTTTGTACCGGGGGACGACCTGTGTCATCGGCAACGGTGTCGTCGTCGATCCTGGTTCTTTGATCGAAGAGATGGATCTGCTCCAGACCAAGGGCATCACGATCGGCAAGAATTTCGCCGTCAGTCAGCGGGCGCACCTGATCCTCCCGTATCATAAAGCGATCGACCGCGCGTCGGAACAGTCCAAGGGGTCACGGAAAATCGGCACGACCGGGCGTGGGATCGGACCGTCCTATGCCGACAAGATGGCGCGGATCGGAATCCTCATGGGGGATCTGCTGAATCGCATCCGTTGTTCAAGAACAAACTCGAAGAGAATCTTGTCGAGATGAACTGGTTCTTGGAGCGACTGTACAAAGTCGAGACGTTTCGAGTCGACAAAGTCTTCGATCAATACATGGGTTATGCCGATCGACTCAAGAGCCATATCGTCGATACCACTGTGTTGTTGAATCGTGCGATAGAGAAAAACAAGACGGTCTTGTTTGAAGGGGCTCAAGGCACGCACCTGGATGTGGACTTCGGCACCTATCCCTATGTGACCTCGTCCAGCGCGGCGGCCGGCGGCGCCTGTACGGGCACCGGTGTCGGTCCGACCATGATCGACGCGGTCATGGGCATCGCCAAGGCCTACTCGACGAGAGTCGGCAGTGGGCCGTTTCCAACCGAGCTGACCGATGAGATCGGACGAGGACTTCAGGAACGAGGGCGAGAATTCGGATCGACCACAGGACGTGCGAGGCGATGCGGCTGGTTTGACGCGGTCGTGGTCCGCCATGCGACGCTGGTGAATGGGCTCACGTCCCTGGCTCTGACCAAGCTCGATGTGCTCGACGGCTGCAAGGAGTTGAAGCTCTGTACCGGGTACAGACATGGGAATACCATCTATAAGAGCATGCCGGCCGATCTGGACGTGTTGACCGGCTGCGAGCCGGTCTATCAACGGATGAAAGGGTGGACCACGGCGACGACCGGGATGACCAGCTATAAGCGGCTCCCCGTCGAGGCGAAACGCTACTTGGATCGCATCGAAGAGTTGTCGCAGTGCCGAATCGATATGATCTCGACCGGGTCCAAGCGCGCGGAGACGATCATGCTGCGCAATCCCTTGGACTGTTCCCGCCGACGCCCCAAACGCCTCGGAAAATAGTCAATGGTCATCGGTCATTGGTCAATGCTATGATGGGCAGAGTTTTGGGCTGGTCTTTGTTCCAGTCGCTTCATCAATAACGATTCACGATCGACGTTCTTCACATGTGAGCCGGTAGCTCAGTCGGTAGAGCATCGCCCTTTTAAGGCGAGGGCCCTGGGTTCGAGTCCCAGCCGGCTCACCACACCAAGCTTGCTCGTGCCGTGCGCCTCATAATAACGGCGCACGGATAAATCCCACCAGTGCTATTTTCAGCATCCACACATCCGCAACCACCTCGCAGAACCATTCTTGACACTTCTAGAATTCTAGAATAGCCTAGATTGTGAAGGAGTAGCCCGATGAAACTAAAAATCGGTACGCAAATAGAAGAAGAGATCATGAAGCTGGCTAAGCGCAAGGCCGTCGAGGAGGGTCGCTCCATCAGCGATCTTATCCAGGATGCCTTGGTCCAATACCTCAGCGCCGGTCCTGCGAGACCGAAAGAGCGGGAGATGGCCTATCAGTCATTTTGTGAGCGACCGCTCAAGCTCAAGCCGGAACAGTTCCGGCAAGTGCTCGAAGAAGATGGATGGGATCGATGAATCTCGATGATATTCCCGGCGGCAGCCTATGCGTCGTTGACACGAACGTCTTGCTCTATGCCGAGCGAGGGATATCGACACAAGCCCAACGGTTGCTGCGACGAATCGAGCGGCGAGAACTGATCGGCGTGGTCCCGCAGCCGGTATGGCAGGAGTTGACTCACAAACTCATGTTGGCTGAAGCGATGATGTTAGGGCAGATTTCTGGCGGGAATCCTGCGAGACAGCTCGCGGCCAAGCCCGACGTGATTAAGCGCCTCACGATCTATCGCGATAAGGTGTCCGCACTTATCACATTGGGATTAGGGTTTGAAACCTGCACAAAGACAGACCTACTCGACAAGGCCCTGCCGCTACAAGAGCGCTATGGTCTGATGACCAACGACTCTGTTATCGCGGCGATAGCCATCCGGCTCGAAGCCGATGCCTTGGTTTCAGCAGACAGAAGGTTCAAAGTCGTAAAGGATCTGAAAGTCTATGCTCCCTCGGATTTGAAGATGGCTTGAGAGGTGAAACAGCATAAGCCGAATCTGAAGACACAGCAGCCCGAATAGCATTCAGGAGGGCAGCATGAACCGAACCATCTTCATCGCCGTCGTACTGTGTGCCTTATCGATACCGGTTGCAGCAGAAGACCTCGGCAATCTGAGCGCGAATCCGTTTCTGTATGAGTCCACCGGCAATCCATTTGGCGCCGGGAGTCCCTTCGCGCCGAACGGCATCAACAATCGCTTCAGCCCCTACGGCAGCCCCTTCAGCAATACATCATCAACGAATCCCTTCGCGACCGACGCCCCTCGGCTCTACGACCAGCAGGGATATTATCGCGGCAAGCTGAGCGCCAACCCGTTCGATCCCAACTCGACCGCCAACCGCTTCGGCCGGTACGGCTCGCCGTTTTCGCAGGATTCGATCAATAACCCGTATGGCGCGGGCAGCCGGTTCAAGTACGATTCACCGAACAATCCATACGGTTCGGGCTGGAGAATTGAAGGACAGTAAATCGGGTCTGGTTTTACTATTCACAGTAACGAACTTGAGGCCAAGAGTATTTTGGCCCTAGGTCATTTGGACGTAATGCGTGCACGGTTGAATTTCGAGGGATCATGGAGCTGTGTGCTGCTCTGTCGGGCTAAGGAACGATTCAAGTATGGTGATTTCATGAGGAGAAAGGGGTATCCTTCGGCGGCTTTTCAGGCGGCTGACTAGAGGTTTCTGAATTTGACAAACCTCACCCCTTATCACGCTAAATACTTCGCCCATGATCTGACCCGTCGGGCTACAAGTGGCATGGATCGGTTGTCCATGTCCTTGTTTGACGCGGCCGTGGATCTCAATCCGCATCAGATCGAGGCGGCGCTATTCGCATTGCAATCACCGCTTTCCAAGGGCGTGATCTTGGCCGATGAAGTCGGCCTTGGAAAGACAATAGAAGCCGGCATCGTGCTCTGCCAGTTTTGGGCGGAGCGTAAAAGGCGGCTCCTGGTTCTGTGTCCGGCATCTCTCCGAAAGCAATGGGCGCTCGAGCTGGAAGAGAAATTCAACCTACCCACACTTGTACTGGATGCAAGAGCTTACCGCGAAGCGCAACGGAGTGGCCACGCTCCGCTGGCTGAGAAAGCGGTCATCATTCTCTCATTCAACTATGGGAATGCGCTGCGCGAGGAATTGAAGGCCACCCAGTGGGATCTCGTTGTCATCGATGAAGCGCACAAGCTCCGCAATGCCTATAGGCCGAGCAACAAAGTTGGGCAAGGTCTACGGTGGGCCACCGAGGACTGCCGCAAACTTCTCCTAACCGCGACGCCGCTGCAAAACTCCCTAGTCGAACTCTATGGGCTCTCGACATTGATCGACGATCATCTCTTTGGGGACATCAATGCCTTCCGGGCACAGTACGCCAGTGGAGGCAGCAATCTTCCGGACTTGCGTCAACGGCTGTCCGGTTTCTGCAAGCGCACGCTGAGAAACCAAGTGACCGAGTACATCCGCTACACCGAGCGACGGCCAATTACGCGTCCCTTCTCGCCAACCGATGATGAACACGCCCTGTACGAGGCCGTCTCCGCATTTCTGCAGCGCCCTGACAGCTATGCGCTCCCACATCGCCAGCGCCATCTGACGGCCTTGGTCCTGCGCAAGCTGTTGGCTTCATCGTCGCAAGCTATCGCTGCCACGTTAGACACGCTTAGAGATCGTCTGGGAGCATTGAGGGATGAGCAAGCCCAAAGCGATCCTGAATTGAACGAACGGCTCATCGAAGCGGAAGAGATCGAAGATGATCTACTCGATGAGATCCTGGCAGAAGATGAGGCGGCGGCAGATACATCGGCAGCTCCTGCGAGCATTGATAGGAACAAGTTGCGTGAAGAAATAGATCTTCTTCGCCAGCTGGCTGCTTGGGCAAGAAGGATCGGCGTCGATACCAAGACACGAACGCTCTTAAGCGCCCTCGAAATTGGTTTCGAGCAGATGGCAGCCACAGGGGCAGGTCGCAAGGCGCTCATTTTCACCGAGTCAAGGCGCACACAAGAGTACTTGAAGCTGTTTCTCGAATCCCATGGCTACCAAGGGCAGGTCGTCATCTTCAATGGAACGAATAGTGGGCCCGAGGCAACGGCGCTCTATGAGAAATGGACTGAGAAGAATAAGGACACGGGACGCGCATCTGGTTCGCATGCGGTAGATGTCCGCACAGCCCTCATCGAACACTTTCGGGATACGGCGTCCATCATGCTCGCTACGGAAGCCGCCGCGGAGGGTATCAATCTCCAATTTTGCTCCCTCGTCATCAACTACGATCTGCCATGGAACCCCCAGCGGATCGAGCAGCGTATCGGTCGGTGTCACCGCTACGGACAGAAGCACGATGTCGTGGTGATCAACTTCCTGAACGAGCGTAACGAGGCCGATCGTCGTGTGCTTGAGCTACTCGCTGAAAAGTTCAATCTGTTTAACGGAGTCTTCGGCGCTTCCGATGACGTACTCGGAACCATCGAATCCGGCGTGGATTTTGAGAAGCGGATTCTCGCCATCTATCAGGAGTGCCGGACCCCGGATGAAATCGAAGCGGCCTTCCGCAAGCTGCAGCAGGAAATGGACGAGCGTATCCGCACCAGAATGGACGACACGCGACGTCTCCTGTTCGAGCATTTTGATGAAGACGTTCATCAGCGGCTCCGCATGCAACTGGCAGATGCCAAAGCCCAGCTCGATAGGTTCGGCAAGCGCTTCTGGGCACTGACTCGATTCATGCTTCACGAGCAGGCATGCTTTGATGATCAGGCCTTGGCCTTTGATCTGAGCCGTCCTCCACGTCTGGATATTCCAGCAGGTCGCTACCATCTGATCTCCAAGTCACAGCCGCGCATCGACGAGGATGGCGGGGATGAGCGAAGTATCTTCCTCTATCGACTCTCACATCCTCTGGGTGAGCACGTCGTGGATTCCAGCAAAAATCTGGGCACTCCGCCTGCACAGATTGTCTTTGATGCGACCCACCACCAACCTCGCATCCATGTGGTGGAAGCCCTTCGAGGCAAACGAGGCTACCTGACGCTGACGCAGTTGACGATCGACTCCTATGAGCGAGAAGAGTACTTGCTCTTCTCGGGTTTCGACGAAGGCGGTAACTCGCTCGATCAGGAAACGATGGAAAAGCTGTTTGGATGCGATGGGAAAGTAGACGGCGGAAGGCAGATTCCAGATGTCGTTGCCCAACGACTCACAGCGGAAGCAGATCGTCATGCTCAAGCGACCGTCAGCCGGTCACTTGAGCAAAACAGCATCCATTTCAACCAAGCGCGGGAGAAGCTGGAGAAATGGGCCGACGATATGGTGCTCGCCGCAGAAAAAGCATTGCAGGATACCAAAGAGCAAATCAAGGCGTTAAGAAGGCTGGCGCGACAGGCGACCACGCTTCAAGAACAGCATGAGAGTCAGGAAAAGATGAGGAGGCTTGAGCAAACGCAGCGGCGGCAGCGACAGGACATTTTTAAGGCCGAGGACGAGATCATGGAAAAGCGCGATGCTCTGATCGAATCGCTTGAACGCCGACTCGCCCAGCGAACTGAGAGTGAGACATTGTTCAGCATCCAATGGGCGGTGGCGTAACGAAACAGGCGTCGCGCTGATGCAAGAAGGACGAGCGATCACATGACTCAGAAATACGACAAGCTAAAGACCCTCCTCAAAGAGTTATTCCAGCTCGACCAGCCGGATCTGGACTTCGGTCTGTACCGCATCATGCACGCCAAGGCCGGCGAGGTGACACAGTTCTTGGACAAAGATCTCCTGCCGCAGGTGAAACACGCCTTCAGTCTGTACAAGACCGCAGATAAGGCTGAGCTGGAAAATGAACTGGCAAAGGCGATCGAGCAAGCACAAGGACTCGGCGTCGATCCTGAAACGACGCAGAAAGTGAAGGATCTGCGCGCGAAGCTCGCCAATGATGCCGTGGACATCGGCGGGCTGGAACATGAAGTCTACGACCATCTCTACAGTTTCTTCCGCCGCTACTATTCGGAGGGCGATTTTCTTGCGAAGCGAGTCTATAAACCCGGCGTCTATGCCATTCCCTACGAGGGCGAGGAGGTCAAGCTCCACTGGGCCAACAAAGATCAGTACTACATCAAAACCAGCGAGTATCTTCGGGATTATGCCTTCAGATTACGACCGGACCCTTCGACAAGCTCAGGGCAGGCTCACAACCCGATGCGTGTGCATTTCCGGCTCGTCGAAGCCACTGAGGGCGAGCATGGCAATGTTAAGGCGACGGAAGGAAAAGACCGCGTCTTTATCCTGACCAATGAGAACTTCGTGAAGGAGGAGCCCGGCGAGTCAGGCAAGGAGTTGACCCTCCGGTTCGAGTATCGTCCTGCCACCGTCAGCGACTGGCCCGAAGCAGTCCGTGAGAGTAAGAGCAAGCCACCTGCCCAGAAGGAACTATTAGAGATTGCTGAACAGCGCGTCCTCACCATAGCCGATGGTTCACTAGCTCCATGGTTTGCCGAACTAGGCAAGCCGCATGTGAAGGCGGATGGCGAGACGGCGGAGTATTCGCGTCTTCGTGCCCACCTCAACCGCTACACGGCGCGCAACACGTTCGATTACTTCATTCATAAGGACTTGGGTGGCTTCCTACGGAGAGAACTGGACTTCTATATCAAAAACGAAGTCATGCACCTCGACGATGTGGAGAACGAGACAGAATCCCGTGTCGAGCAGTATCTCTCCAAGATCAAAGTGATTCGCCGGATCGCCGGCAAGATCATCGACTTCCTCGCGCAGCTCGAAGGCTTTCAGAAAAAACTGTGGCTGAAGAAAAAGTTTGTGGTCGAGACAAACTATTGCATCACGCTCGATCGAATCCCGGAAGAGTTCTACCCGGAGATCGCAGCGAACGATGCTCAGCGCGAGGCATGGAAGAAGCTATTTGCGATAGATGAAATCGAGAAGGATACTACGTCTCCGGGATATAGCGTGCCATTAACAATAGATTTCCTTAGAAGTCACAGGGGTCTTCTAGTCGATACAAGCTTCTTTTCAGTCCAATTCGCCTCCAAAATCGTTAATGCAATTGGTGACCTAGACCAGAGCTGCGTCGGAGTCGTTGTCTGCTCAGAAGCAACTCAGGCTGCTCGCCTTTTTAGGCCGTGGTTGTCCAATCGCATTGGGGTTGTTATAGCAGATCCACCCTACAACACTGGCAGCGATGGTTTTCCGTACAAAGACAGCTATCAACACTCCTCCTGGCTCTCGATGCAATATGACTTTCTCGAAAACATAAGTCGTCTCATGCGCCGAAGTTCACTATGCGCTAGCTTCATCGATGACCATGAAGTCTATCGTCTAGGGACGTTAATGAACGAGGTATTCGGCGAGACCAAAAGAGCCGCCTGCGCTCCTTGGAAGTCTGAGGCTAGTGGCGGAAAAGAAAAGACTGGACTTCGAACAGGACATGAGTACGTGCTGATCTATCACAATGGCGATGGGACGTGCATAGCGCAAACTGAGATCTCAACCGGTGAGCTCGATCGTGAAGATAAGTGGGGAAAGTACAGAAAAGGTCGTGAGCTTAGAAAGTGGGGCGGTACTTCGGCACGGTCCGACCGGCAAGGACAATGGTATGCGCTTCCGGCGCCAGATGGATCTGAAGCAGACCCGATTAAGAATGATGGGTCTGAGGGACATTGGAGATGGGGTAAGAACAACCCCGCGATCAAGTTAGCCCTGACTGACCCTGACATCTTCCATTGGGAAAAATGTCCTTATGACAACGGCGTTTCTTACCGGGACTCAACGGAACGGTGGGTCCCATTTGAGAAAATTAGAGACATAAAGAAGTCAGTTGGTTGGAGCACCTGGCTAGATGGTGTGGGTTCCAACGCCGACGCCACTCGCGAACTAAAGGCTTTGTTTGGTGGCAAGCCGTTTGAAACACCTAAGCCAAGCTCGGTATATCGTTGGCTGATCGCTCTTCACAATGACGATGAAGCATATGTGGTGGATTTGTTTGCTGGCTCTGGGACCTGCGCGCACGCCACCCTGGATCTAAATTATGACGATGGAAGTGATCGGCGTTTTCTTGTGGGAGATTTGGGGAATTCAGTGAGGGATGTAATTTGGCCAAGAATTCGAAAGGTTTGTTATTCGCAATCCTGGAAAGAAGGAAAGCCCGCCGATCACAACACTATCCGGTCAGCGGTATTTAAGTATGTCGTTCTCGAATCCTATGAAGACACGCTCAACAATCTCGATCCTCGCCGGTCCAAGGTGCAGCAGTCCCTCCTGGAATCCCCAGAAACTCATGGCGCTGAAGGACTCAAAGAGCAGTATCTGTTGCGCTACATGCTCGACGTGGAGACGCGTGGGAGCCAGTCGCTGCTGAACATACAGGCCTTCAAGGACCCGACAGCCTACAAACTCAAGGTCAAGCGGCCTGGCTCTGACGAAAGCCGTGAGGTCCATGTCGATCTCCTCGAAACGTTCAATTGGCTCATTGGCCTCACGGTCCAACACATTGCCGCTCCGCAGACGTTCACCGCCGCATTCGAACGAGACCGCGAGAATCGCCTTCAGCTCAAGAGCTTGAAGCTAGATCCCGAAGGTGTCTGGTGGTTCTGCACGGTCACCGGCACGACGCCGGACGGACGAAAGACCCTTGTGATTTGGCGAAAGATGATCGGCAATCTCTGAGGAAGACAATCTGATGCTCGACGAATGGTTTACCAAGCAGGGGTACTCGACGAAAGACTGTGAATTCCAGCTCATCTACGTAAACGGAGACAACAATCTTGAGAATCTCAAGGCGCCGGATGACACGTGGAAAGTCCGCCTGATCGAAGAAGATTTCCATCGGTTGATGTTCGATACGGAGGGAGTGTGATGCCGAAGCGGAAGGGCTCGCTTGCGCGGCCCGCCGAGCCGCTGTATCGGCAGATCAGGACCGTCCTCGACTCGGCCCGCGCAGGCGCCTACCGAGCTGTGAATGCCGCCATGGTGCAGGCGTATTGGCACATCGGCCGGCTGATCGTTGAACACGAACAAGGGGGACGTCAGCGAGCGAGTTACGGCGAGGCCCTTCTGGAAGACCTTGGCGCGCCGACCCACCATCGAGTTCGGACCCGGATTCGACGTGACCAATCTACGCAAGATGCGACAGTTCTTTCGGATGTTCCAGATTCGAGACGCACCGCGTCTCGTTTCCCATGTCTCACCGACAAGGCCGCTGGTCTGCGAGACTTTGAGCTGGACTCACTACCGCCTCCTGATGCAGGTCGAAGATGGGGCAGCCCGCGAGTGGTATCTGCGGGAAGCCGCCGATCAGCACTAGTCCACCAGGCAACTGGAGCGACAAATCTCCGTCTTCTACTACGAACGCCTGTTGGCCAGCCGCAAGAAAGCGCCTGTCCGGAAGGAAGCCAGGGAGAAACTTGCCGCCGTCGCGCCGGACCAGTTCATCCGTGATCCGTACGTGCTTGAGTTTCTGGATCTGAAGGACTACCCCGCTTTGCGAGAATCGGCGATCGAGCAGGCGATCATCGACAACTTGCAGGCATTTCTGCTCGAATTGGGCCGTGGTTTTTCGTTCGTGGCGCGGCAGAAACGCCTTCGTTTCGACGACGAGGACTTCTACGTCGATCTGGTGTTCTACAACTACGTGCTCAAGTGTTTTGTGCTTATCGACTTGAAGGTCGGCGCCCTCACTCATCAGGACATCGGCCAGATGGATTCGTATGTGCGGATGTTCGACGCGCATGCGCGGCCGAGAGAGGACAATCCGACGATCGGGTTGATCCTGTGCTCGAAGAAGAACGAGGCCATCGCCAAATATTCGGTGCTGCGCGAAGCCCGGCAGATTTTTGCAGCTAAATACCAGAAGCATTTGCCGTCGGAACTCGAACTGCAACGAGAGGTCGAACGTGAGCAACGTCTCATTGACGCTCGCCGCGCATCGGGAAAGGTGGGTCACGACTGATGCCTCGGGGACGTGCTCGTCACGCTGGCGATCTCACCGCTACAATTCCTCGCCGGCGCGCCACTCAGCGGCCGGTTGTACCGTTTTCCTATAAACTCGTGCTGAATCAATGGCTGCTGTCGCTCTTCAATCTCACGCGCTTCGAAGACCTGGCCGAACATCTTCGCAATCAAAAGCTGGAGGGGTTGGACGAGAACCATGTTCACCACTTTCATCACGCCCTGACCGCACATCTGTACAATCTCACCGCGCTTCCTACAGATCTGTTGCTGGAATACGACCAGCGCATCGTGGCCATCACGCAGCGGCTGAACGAACGGCGGATCACGCGAGGGGAGACGCCGGTTGTCTGGAAGTATTTTCAGTATCTCACCCTGTTGTTCACGGAGATATACCTCGATCGCTATTTTCGCGATCCTCAGGGATTGTTGAAGGCGGTGAATGCTCAGGTCGCCATTTACAATGCTGACAAGGAAGAGGTCGACCAGGTGTCCCTGTTCGACGAACAGGTTGAAGCCTGGCCGCAACTCAATAAGCTCGCGTACTGGATGGCAACCGGCAGCGGCAAGACGCTCCTCATGCACGCCAATATTCTTCAGTATCAGCACTATCTGGACCAGCATGGTCGAAGACGGGAACTGAACCGAATCATTCTTCTCACTCCGAATGAGGGACTCTCTCAGCAGCATCTGCGTGAATTTGAAGCGGCTGGCATCGCTGCTGAACTGTTTAACAAGGACGGACGGGGCTTGTTTCCAGGTCAGGCCGTCGAGATTCTCGATATCCACAAGCTCAAGGAAGAGATGGGGGACAAGACGATTGCCGTTGATGCATTCGAAGGGAACAACCTGGTCCTGATCAATGAGGGCCACCGTGGGGCGAGCGGTGGAGAAGAAGGGGTCTGGATGCGTTTTCGTGAAGCACTCTGCGAGAAAGGGTTCTCCTTCGAGTATTCGGCTACCTTTGGTCAGGCCGTGAAGGGAAACAAGGGGCTCACGGACCTCTACACCAAAAGCATCCTGTTTGATTACTCCTACCGCTATTTTTACGGCGATGGCTTCGGGAAGGACTATCAAATCCTGAATCTTGACGAAGACACGCAGCAACACAGCCTCGAATTCTACCTGGTGGCCTGTCTGGTTTCCTTCTATCAGCAGCAACGGCTGTATCGCGAACAGGGCCGCTCCTTCCAAGTGTTTAATATTGAAAAACCGCTCTGGATTTTTGTCGGTGGGAGCGTGGTCAAGGGGCTGGGCACGAAGGACGCTTCTGACATCGTAGAAATCCTCCAGTTCCTTGGGCGCTATGTCGCCGATCGCAGTGGAAGCATCCAGCGCATTGAACGAGTCTTGAACCAGGGGCTGATCACAGCCACCGGCAAGAATTTGTTTGCCGGTCGATTCACCTATCTAAACACCAGTGGTGTGACCGCGCCTCAGGTGTTCGACGACACGCTCGCGACGTTGTTTAACGCGCCCGGCGGTGGCCAACTCTATGTCGAGAATCTCAAGGGTGCCACAGGAGAGGTCGCCCTGAAGCTTGGTGCTGAAAACGATCCCTTTGGTGTCGATTAACGTGGGCGACGATGCCCAAACTGGTGAAGCTCTGCGAAGAGAAGGGACTTGCGACCGGCGATCAGGGAATTCACGGGTTCGCTGTTCCATGACATCAACCAACCGGACTCGAAGGTGAATCTCCTCATCGGGTCAAGAAATTCACAGAGGAATGGAGTAGTTGGCGCGTCTCTACCATGGGGCTGATGAACGTCGGCAAAGGGGAAGGATCTCAAATCATTCAGCTCTTTGGCCGTGGCGTCAGACTCAAGGGCTATGGAGATCCATGGAGTCTGAAGCGGACCGGCAAAATTCAGTTGCCTGACGGAATAGATCGTCCGAAGCACATTGGACTACTCGAAACGCTGGGCATCTTCGGCATCCACGCGGACTACATGGCCCAGTTCCGGAACTTCTCCTTGAGGAAGGTTTACAGTCTAATGAGGAACACATCGAGATCCTGCTCCCAGTCATCAAACACCTCGGCACTCAGAAACTCAAAACGATTCGGCTGAAGAAAACGATTAACGGTGTGAGCACCGAATTCGGTGATGCCTTTCGGAAGCTCGGACCTGTGCCGACCCTTGGCCTACCGGACGCCTATCTGCAGAAGAACCAAGTGGTCCTGAACTGGTATCCCAAAATCAAGGCGATGAAATCAGCGGGAGTCGTGGGTGGAGATGGTGACGCGGCACCGAATCAGACACACCTCAGCAAGAAGCATCTCGCGTTTCTCGATCTGGACCGATTGTACTTTGGGCTGGAACGGTTTAAGGCAGAACGAGGCTGGTACAACCTCAATATTTCCCGGGATGGGATCGGGCCTCTGCTCGAGGATCAGAGCTGGTATCAATTGCTCATTCCGGCTGAGGAAATGACGCTCGACTCTTTCAAGAAAGTCCGGTTGTGGGAAGACATTGCGCTGTCGCTGCTCAAGAAATACACCGAACGCTACTACTTCTTTCGCAAGCGCGAGTGGGAAGAGCCTCATCTTGAATATCAGGACCTCTCTCCCAATGATCCCAATCTTCTCGGTGTGGGTGAAACGACGGAAGATCCCTACTATCGCATCCTCATTGAGCAATCGCAGCAAGAGATAGTCGCCAAGCTGGAAGAGTTGAAGGCTCTTATTGAAAAAGGCGCGCTCAGGCCATGGGAGTTTCGTGGTCTCAAAGCAATCTGGTTTGGGCGACACCTGTATGAGCCGTTGCTCTACCTGGACCAGAACATTGTCGAAATCAGTCCGGTGGCCCTGAACAAGGGAGAGAAACAGTTCGTTGAGGATCTGAAGATCTTCCATGATGGCGGCTCCGAGTTGTTGACCGGCAAGGAGCTGTATCTCCTCCGCAACCTCAGTAAGGGCCGCGGCGTCGGCTTTTTCGAAGCTGGGAACTTCCATCCGGATTTCATTCTCTGGTTATTGACGGGCGATACACAGCATGTGATCTTTGTCGATCCAAAGGGGATTCGAAATATCGGACCCAGCGATCCGAAGGTCCAGTTCTACGAAACCATTAAAGACATCGAACGTCGCCTTGGTGATCCAAAGGTGTTGTTGAATGCGCTCATCATCTCTTCTACTTCTTCCGCCACCATGAAGATGCTGTGGGGGATGGATAAAAAAGCGATGAATGAGCGGCACATCCTGTTTCAGGAGGAAGACCAAGACTCGTACATCAATTCTCTACTTGAAACTGCCCTAAAGAGCCATCCGTTGCAGAAGACGTTGGCAACCTAGCTCGTACTGAGAGAGTGCTCCAAGGACACCCAATGTTATTTAATTATGAAGATGACGCACGGTAACGGCCACCAAGGCCAAGGCGAGTTTCTCGGCTGTCTTAGCGCGCGCTGGGTATCAGGGAGAGCGGATTGTGATCAAGAAAGGAGCCCGTCCAACTCATGAAGTTCGATGTGTCCTTGACAGAAGGACACCTATAGGACAGCTTGCGCCATGAGCCTCTCTACCCCCCTAGACCTCAAGAGATATTCTCACTGCTTCTTGGTTGCCTTCTGATGTTTCGTAGCTCTTAAGCCAAGGCGAGGGCTTTTCTGCGCTGTGCGATATGCTTCCTCTCTCTGTCCGAGAGGGCTTGTTCCGCAAGCCGCAGCTCATAACTCTTCTGGAGATTCATCCAAAATTCGGCGGTGGTATTGAAAAACGCGGCGAGACGAACTGCGCTATCTCCGGTGATGCCCCGCTGGCCGTTGATAATTGCCGTGATTCTATTCGCCGGTACGTCGAGAGCCTTCGCAAGCCTGTTCGCGCTTATCGGCGGATCCGATGGCTTGATAAACTCTTCCAACAGAATTTCTCCCGGGTGAACGAGACGCATGCCGTTCTTCGTCATGAAAGGCTCTCCTTTAAGATAATCCGTGATTTCGACATCGTGGGGTCCATCGGCCATCCACACGAAGCAAATCCGCCACTGATCATTGATCCGGATACTGTGCTGACCAAGCCGGTCTCCCTTCAACCGTTCAAGTCGATTCCCTGTCGGTGAGACAAGATCTTTCAGATCTTCAGCGTTGTCCAGCATCGTAAGTTTGCGTTCAGCGACTTTCCTGAGGCTGGAGAATTCCCTGGCCATCTCCCCTGCAAAGAATCGTTGAGCCCTCTTCTCCCGAAATCCGCGAATCACGATATCCAACCTATCATAGCTTTACCATTTACGTACAGCATATGTACTAGATTGGCGCTAAGTGCCTGCCAAATAACCAAATTCCTGGGAATCAATCGAATCAATAGAAACCACCCCTACATAGGTTTGTGCTCCTCCGCTCTGCTGGTTCTGTAAAGCGTGTTGACGAAGAAAGCGGTTCAGTTCTTCCCGACCGCAGCTGAACGCATCAACGGTGTGCTCCCGTCGCAGCTTTTCGATCCGACGGATCGTGGAAATTCACGACGCACTCTGCGCGATATCCGAGAGGCCATGCCGATTTGTGAGTGGCGCAACAGGCTGCCGATGACCTGTGGCAAGCCCCTCATGGCGGAATGCATTCGGCAGTCGAGGGCGCCGCTCGAACTCGTCACGAGAGAATCGCCGGAAGACCAGGTCGCCGAAGGGAGGTAAAGACGAGCGATAGATTACTGACCTCGCTCCACGACAGCGCCGCAATCTCCTGTTCGGCGGCGCAAGATTGGAGCAGCAATAGTACACCTAACAATAAGGCCATGATGGCCGGCCAGATCATCGATAGAGCACCGAGAATTAGGACGAGCGTTATCGCCGCCAAGGTCTGCTGGACGAACGGGCTTTGGACTTTGATCATGTGGTCCTCCTCGTTTGCTCTCAATCGGAACACATAAGTATCATTGTTGATTGTAATGGGTTGTACCATAGGACATAAGGAGAACAATAAACAACTAGGAAAGCTACTGGATAGGATTTAGCACTGTTGTCGGTGTTTCACAGTGATACAGTTCGACGTTCTAAGCAAACGTCTTCCCGGGTCTTTCTCAAGATCCGCTGCTCATGGCTAGAATTCTGCAACAAGGGAATGTCCTAGCACCGCCCTATGAGAAAACAGCCTAGGATCTCGGGTCGTCGGGATCCATTGGGGGAGAAGGCAGCCATGATGTGTGAACAATGCCATGTCCCAATGATTGAAAGACTCCCTACTCGACAGATAGAAGACACTGACGAAGAACAAGTTATCATCTTCGAGTGCCTGCAGTGCGGCCATATCGAATACCGGCTGCCTATTGCATCGTTTTGGAGGCGATTGGCGGCTTAGCTGTATCACGTCTGATCGCGCCATGGATTCCAACAGGGAAAGGAGATGCCGTGATGACTGAAGTCAATTCCATGTATCATGCGCAAACCCGAAGCGAGGCGCTCAAGTCGCAGATCGAGAAGCTTGAAGGTCTTGCTCACCATACAGTGGTGAATCCCACATTCGAGCAGTTTGATACCGAGACGGAAGACCTCCTGAGCACCATCTACGGCGCCGATCATCGGTATGTGGAAGTGTACAAATATGCCACCATTGGCGAGGCCGAGGCGTTGGTCAATTTGCCGGAATCCGCGCAAGAACCTTTGACGCGAGACATCCCCAAGAAGGGACTTCAGCAACGCCGGCAGGCCCTTCAGAGTTTTCTGACCGAGCTGCAGGAACTCGACGCGCAAGAAGTTGAGGTGCTCACAGGGGAAGATCGTGAGGACCCTTCGGGCCTCAGCTAAGATGGCCTAAGTCTCTTCTTCGACGTGCGGCAGACGACCACCTCAAATATACCGAGTCAATGAATGTCTCATCTGGAGTTCAGTTGCCGTACCCGTTTGATTGAGCAGTACAGCCCATAGCCTTGGGCCATCATCCCGGTCACGAGTAACCCAAGCGCTGTCGGAAGCCAGAGTGAGGTAGGGTGATCGAGTCCGTACATGCCGAGGACAAATCCAAGAGCAACGGCGATGATGCCGACTGATCGCGCGATGACACCCCGTAGCCACCATTTATCTGTTGGAATTTGGGGAGACAGCATGTCTTCAGTCTACCGGTGAGTAGAAAGAGAGTGCAATCGTCAGCGAGCGGGCAGCCATTGTCCGCATCAATACCCTGGCCAGTGGAGGCCAAGGCATTTCCCGAGACTACGAAAGATGAGGCTGGACATGAAGCTTACACGATCGGCCGTCGAACGTTTGAAGGCGTTGATTCGTGAACACCCCGAGGACCCCATTGTGAGGGTGCAGGTGAAAGATCTGGACGAAGAGCGGCTGTCCTTCAGCATTACGTTGGAGAACCGGGTTCAGTCCAATGACGAAGTGCAGATAGTCGACAGTCTGACAGTGGCGATCCCCGCTGCCAGCGCGGTGCGCATGAACGGCATTACGATGGACTATCAGGAACCGGATGGATTCAAGTTCCACCACGCTGATCAGCAGAATGATCCCCTGCTCAACATCATCAGCTTAAACTGACTCCGCCTCACCCTATGAGGTCGTGGACATGAATGCGAGTCCATTTTATAGCGGTCCATGGCACATCAAGACGAACGAACATGACCCTATCCTGGCGAAGGAACTTGTAAAAGAATTTCTTCCATGAGTCGCTCAAGATCTTGACTCATGAGATTGACATCTGTTTTGAGGAGTTCCAGCATGGCGGCTCGGTCTCGAAGGTCTTCAATGCTATAAGAGCCACCCTCACCGAAGAAGAGCGTCATACGCCGCTGTTCCAGTTCCGAACCTGCTTCCCCCAAACGGCCGTCTTGCCGCCAGCGCATGATGAGCGATTCTCGCAAGGAGTACTGACCGGGATCCTCGGGTAACGGATGGGTCATGTGCCGCCATACCGAGGGAGGAATCAACGCGGATTCTTTCGGCCCGATCCACACCTCTTGCAAGAGATTGCGCTGATGCCGGAAGGCATGGCGTGCTTCGTCGGATAAGGAAAGGGATGCAATGCCAAACCACGTGGCCACAGATCCCCCGAGTATCTCAGCGGCGGCCGCGGCGGTTTCCTTCACCGCCAGATTCAAGCCTCCCGCGACTATGCCGATCATGGCATCACCCACGATCGAGATGAGGAGGAGTCGTCGAATGTGTTTGTCGCGGTCTTCTCGCAACAGTTCTGCAAGCTGATCGGCTCGTTTTTCTTCGCAATCCGCCTCGGCGGCGGTTCTGGCAACATCGAGAAACGCCAGTGCAATGCGATTCGAGACCTGTTGTTGCACTTGGAGGCGTTCGACGGCTGTGGCTACATCTTGATCCGCCTTACCCTCAAGCACCGCCTCCTGCACAAGAAGATGTTTCACGCCAATGCGGTCGGCGATACGCTGAGATTGCGGAGAAAATCGCCCCGCAAGCACATCGCTATTGCCAGGCTGGATTGTTGTGTCGGCATGAAGGCGAAATGGAGGTTGATCGGTCGCTCGTTGAACGGTTGAGACCGGCCCGCATCGTCGTTCGACAACCTCGGGATGAACAAGCGGACCTTGTCCAACCGCACAGCCAGAGGCGAGGCCTAGCAGGAGCACCCACATCAATGCTTCGATGCGCATCTCGATACTTTCCTTCGCCAATGGCCTTGGGCTATTATCCCCGTCACGAGTAACCCAAGCTGCTTCATGATGTGACTAGGGATTCTCCTAGATGGAGTAGTGGCGCAATTCACATATATGACCTCCTCCTGACCTCCTCGCTTTACCATGAGGACTTCCAAGCCCCTTCCCTTCCAATTGCCCTTGCTGATCGCGGCGATCGCGGTGGTGATCGTGGTTACTTGGCTGGCCGCTTGGCAGTATGTCCAACAGACGCTGATTCGGACAGCGGGGGAAGCGCTCACCTTGGGGGCGGCGGAAATCGCCTCGAATTTCGACCGGATGGTCTTCGAGCGCTATGGCGATCTGCGCGTCATGGCGATCGTCTTCTCGAACGGTATAAAAGACGATCCCGCATTCGTGCAGCGCTACCTCGATACGGTTCGGGACACCTATGAGACGTACCAATGGCTTGGGGCGGCGGACAGAGAGGGACGCCTGGTGGGGACGACTTCCGCTGAATCGCCGCGGGGTATGGACGTCAGCGGGACCCCCTGGTTTCAGGAGGTCCGCGCACGGGCAGCGGGCGGGTCGGATGCGACGCTGCTGGGAGGAGTGGATGCCTTCCTGACCGAGAAAGGCGCGCCTGACGCGATCGCCATCTCATTGGCCATCTATGATTCGCACGGAGCCTTTGCCGGGGTGGTCACGAGCCGCATCGCGATCCCGGACTTGGAAGCCATCGCCGTGGAAACGCTCCACGGTTTGCGTGAACACAGAACTCCACGTTGACCAACGTCGAGTACCAGATTATCGCCGAGGACGGCGTGGCCTATGTCGACAGTGACTTGACTCACAAGGGCCGCTCCAACCTCTCCACCCTCACACTGCCGTTCGCTGGAAGTGGCCCGCCAAGGTCCGTCCGGATATATCGAGGAAATGCACCTGCGCCGGCACATTCCGGTGATCACCGGGTACAGCCGCACCAGGCGGTGGGACGCAGCCCGATGCGTTCCAGTGGACAGTGCTGGTGCGCATCCCGACAGCGTCGCTGGTGCAGCCCGTTCAAAGTTTTTATCTCAAGGTCGCGGCGGCGGGAGCCGCCATTGTCGCGCCGATCTTCTATCTGCTCATTTGGATGCAGACACGGTTGCGGAAGGAATGGCGGTTTGCCCAGGCTGAACACTTGCGCGCGACGGCGGCCCAGACGCAGTATCATCTCTTGTTGCAAACGACGGATCAGGGCATCTTCGGATTGGACCACCAGGGTCGTTGCACCTTCATCAACCGAAGCAGCGGCCAAGATGCTGGGCTATACGCCCGACGAACTGCTGGGGCGCTCCTTCCACGACCAGGTGCACGACAGAGGAAACGCACCCTGTGACGACCGGTGCGTGCTGGTGCGCGCGCTCTCCAATAGGTAC
This sequence comes from uncultured Nitrospiraceae bacterium, assembly GCA_963849655.1. Taxonomy (GTDB): domain Bacteria; phylum Nitrospirota; class Nitrospiria; order Nitrospirales; family Nitrospiraceae; genus Nitrospira_D. The sequence goes on along the minus strand of CAWKJK010000024.1, from coordinate 15,827 downwards.
TCCACGCGGCTCGCCGAGCAGAAGTTTCATCGCAAGGATGGGGTCGTACTGGACGTCGAATGCTCTGCCTTTCCCGTCACGGAAGACAGCCGCACGACCGACTTCGTGTTCACGTTTATGGATATTACCGAGCGTAAGCAGCGGACCCAGGCGCTGCTGCAGTATCAAGGGCGTCTCCAATCGCTTGCGACCCAGCTGCGCAAGGCAGACGAACTGGCCCGCCAACGCCTCGCGACCGAGCTGCACGACAACCTGGCGCAGACGCTTGCGCTCTGCCGGATGAAGCTGGTGGCCCTGTCACGTGCTACGACGCCATCGATCACGTCCGGCATCGTCCCGGTCACCGGGCTGCTCAAAGAAGCGTTGTCGGTCACCCGGCAATTGATGAGCGACCTGCAGCCGCCGATACTCGGCGACGACGGGGATCTGGCGGCGGCGGTCCAATGGGTAACGGCCAAGCTCCAACGTCATGGGTTGACCGTCCGCGTGGTGGACGACGGCCGGCGGAAGCTCTTGGATCCCGACGTGCTGCGCATCGCGCACCAGTCGCTCCATGAGCTGCTCTTCAATGTGCTGAAGCATGCGCAGGCCACCGAAGCAACGGTGCGGCTGCGCCGAATCGGCGGCTATCTCGCCATTCAAGTCAAGGATTGCGGCGCCGGCTTTCACATGGAGGACAAGCAGGTGCCCACCCAAGAGGGCGGGTTCGGTCTGTTCAACCTGCGCGAGCAACTGCGCACGATCGGCGGACACATCCGCGTCTCCTCCAGACTCGGACGCGGGTCCCGGGTCACCATTCTGCTGCCCTTGCGGACCCTTTCAACGATCTCGACACCGGCCGGGCATCAGGAGGACCAAACCGATGCGGCAGCCATGGCAGGCAGCGCGGAAGACCATTCCATTCAGATTCGTATTCTCTTGGTGGATGACCATCAGATCATGCGACAAGGCCTGCGCAGCATGCTCGAAAGCGAACCGGGATTCGAGATCGCCGCCGAAGCGGTGGACGGCGAAATGGCCATGGAGCTCGCCGCATCCGTCCATCCGGACGTCATCCTGATGGACATCAACATGCCGAAGCTCAACGGCGTGGAGGCCACCCGCCGCATCAAGCACCGATTCCCGGACATCGCCGTGATCGGCCTGTCGATGCACGAGGATCCGAAGGTGGAGCAGCTGATGTACGAGGCCGGCGCCTCCGCCTATCTGTCGAAGGGTACTGCGATCAATAGCGTCTGCGACACGATCCGCCAGATGCGGAGCCGCGACCGCACGGCGAAGAACTATGCGGTGAGCTGAGGTTAGGACTCGGAGTCAAGGGCCGGCACAGCCGTAGGCGGTCTCCATTATCGCCATATTCAAGTCTCCCGCGACAATGCCGATCATCGTGTCACCCACAATGGCGATGAGGGTTTGCTGTCGAATGCGGTGGCGCGCACTTTTCGTCGGCCATCCGGACTCGTGTCATATGAGGTAATGTGACTAAGCATTAGCAGGCGAAGCGCGCCGTGATTGTTGACATGCTGGAACGAAGGCACCTACGATGCTGCGCCGACAAGAACGTTGAAATGCATCCTAGGTTCCCTGTACCGATATGATTTCGCGATTGTCGAACATTAAAAGGGAGAAGTCTCGACCCATGGAGCCTACGGGAACAACATCCACGCAAGACCTGCGAGAGCAGACCGATAGGAGTCTAGAGGAGGAACGTGACAAGACTGATGAATATTTGACACAACCATTTCAAGAGGTCGAAGAAAAGACTCATGAGAAAGTCCATTCCATTCGTCATGCAGCTGATCAGGTTAAAGAAAGTCAGCGTGAGACCTTGGACGACGACAAAGAATGCTTCCGTGCAACTGCTGATACTCCCCTTTCACAGTTAGACGATGAACTGCTGGTTGAGGAACGCGAACGATTTGATAAATTGCAAGCGGCTGAGCGTGAAGCCGTAGATCGCGTTCGTGCAGAGGAACACGCTCAAAAAGAATCGCTTGTCAACGCACTCCTTGAACAGGAGCGCCAACAAACCGACAGCCATCTCATCGATGAACGAGTCCACGCCGACAGAGAGCTTATTACGAGGGAGCAATTTCTCTCCATTGTTAGTCACGATCTCAAGAATCCCCTCGCCGCTATTTCGATCAGCGCGCGTTTGATGCGTAAAAGTCTTTCCAAAGGCGAGACCGCTAGTCTTCTTGGAGCACCTGGGACGAATACAACACAGCGCCGATGCCATGGGCCGGATAATCAACGATCTGCTCGACGTAGAACGAATGGCACAGGGCAAGCTGATACTTCATCTTGCAAAGGCGGACGTTCGAGCTCTGCTAGAAGAATGTGGTGAGCTCTTTGCCCCACTCGTATCCAATCAGGCGTTTACCATGAAGATTGGCGCAGGCGCTGTGCCTCTATTCGCTGATCTTGATCACGATAGAATTCTTCAAGTGTTGTCCAACTTGATCGGAAATTCACTGAAGTTTACTCCCAATGGAGGCACCATTGAACTGTCTGCGCGTAAACAAGAGACTCACGTCGAAGTCTCGGTAACCGACAACGGGCCGGGGATCTCAGCAGAGGCACAGGCGAGAATTTTTGAGAGGTTCTCTCAGCTCAATGTCGCCGACCATCAGGGACTTGGCCTTGGTCTTTTTATTACCAAGTGGATCGTTGAGGCCCATAAGGGACGCATTTGGGTGACATCAATTCCCAGAAACGGATGCACAGTCAGCTTCACGCTTCCATTATCTGTCTAGCCCACATGTAGCGCTTCAGTGGCTTGACCCCTCCATCCGGCTGCCGGTTCGTTACTTCCGGTTTTCGAGACTTCCACTTCCAGTTTTTCTGGCCCTACCCTTGCCTACGCACTGTGTATGGATGCCGAATGGACACGAGATGGGGCATAATTCAGCAACTAACGTGACAGACCGTGGCAATGTGGGGCAACACGTTAAGGCTCATTTCAAGACAAACGTATCTTCTTTCAATATGAATAGGTGCTGAATGACCGAAGAATGGGGCGCGATCCTGGTCGTGGATGACGATGCCGATATGCGGGAATTGGCCTATGACATGCTGAAAGACCGAGGTCATCAGGTAACCATGGCAGGAAGCGGCGAGGAAGCTCTGAAGCGATTGACCGAAGAAGATTATGGAGTCGTCCTGACGGATCTTCGCATGAAAGGCATGCAGGGGCTTGAATTGCTGACTCAGATCAAACGAGACCATCCCGATATCAACGTGATTCTCATGACCGCGTTTGGATCAGTGGAAACGGCGGTCGAAGCCATGAAACATGGGGCGAGCGACTACCTCACCAAGCCGGTCAAGAAAGACGAGCTGATCCGCGTGGTCGAACGAGTGGTTAGAGAAGCGGCCTTACGGCGGGAAGTCAGCCGGCTCAGAAGAGAAGTCCGCAAGGAATACAGTTTTTACCAGATATTGGGAAAGAGCAAGGCGATCCAGGCGGTGTTCGATCTCATTCGGCGGGTGGCCGATAGTCCGACGAATGTGCTCATCACGGGAGAGAGCGGAACCGGGAAGGAATTAGTGGCGAAAGCCATTCACTACAACAGTGACAGAAAGCATGCTCCGTTTATACCGGTTAACTGCGCGGCGATTCCAGAGCAGCTCTTAGAGAGCGAACTGTTCGGGCATATGAGAGGCGCCTTTACCGATGCGAAGATGGACAAACGGGGATTGTTCGAAGAAGCGCAGAAAGGCACCCTGTTTCTCGATGAGATCAGTGAGCTCCCGCTCATGCTTCAAGCCAAAATTCTTCGCGCGATTCAGGAAAAAGAAATCCGACGGGTGGGAGCGACCAAGCCGATCTCGGTGGACGTGCGCATCATCGCGGCTACCAACCTGAATCTCACGGAGGAAGTGAAGAACAAGCGATTCCGCGAGGACCTCTATTATCGACTCAATGTGATCGAGCTGAAGTTGCCGCCGCTCCGGGATCGACGCGAGGATATTCCGCTCTTGGTGGAGGCGTTTCTCAAAAAGTGCGGGGAGGCTCGCGGGAAGGAGGTCAAGGGTGTCAGTGAGTCCGCCTTGGCCATGTTGATGGACTACGCCTGGCCCGGTAATGTCCGGGAACTGGAGAACGTCATCGAACGGGCTGTGACGCTCAGTCGAGGCGAGAAGATTTCTCCGGATGATCTGCCCGCGGCAGTACAAGGGGCCCGTGGCGACCGGCGCGTACTGGACGAAGCAGCCGAGCACACTCTGTCCTTACATGAGCTTGAAAAAGAGTACATCAAGAAAGTTCTCGAAAAGACCGGCGGCAATAAATATCAGGCCGCGCATGCCCTTGGCATCGACCGTAAGACCCTGTATCGTAAACTCGCCGAAATCGAAGCTGGACCTCACCCCTGAGAAATGACAACGTCCGTCCGATCATCATCATCTCAGGATGGGCTTCGAACAATTCAGATGTCTGCTGAAATTGCTCCGAGACGATCATCTGACTCGAATGCCGGGGTGATTCGTGATGGAAGCACGGAAGGGTAGCTCGCAGGTGGATACGACGGACAGTGCCGCCGGCCGTGTAAGAACCGAGGAACAGCTCCTCGTCAGCCGGCTCAGGCTGGAAAGCATCATTGAATCCGCGATGGATGCGATCATCAGCGTGGATGAGGATCAGAAAGTCATGTTGTTTAACCGCGCGGCAGAGCAGATGTTCGGCTGTTCCGCTCAAGAAGCAATCGGGCGGACGCTCGCCGGATTCTTGCCGGATCGGTTCCGCGACGCCCATCGTCACCACATTCAAACCTTCGGACAATCAGGCGTGACGAGCCGAAAGATGGACAAACTGGGAACAGTCACGGGACTCCGCTCGAACGGAGAAGAGTTTCCGATCGAAGCCGCCATTTCGCATATCGCTCTGGACGGGAAGAAATACTATACCGTCATCCTTCGAGACATCACCGAGCGCAAGCGGGCTGAAGAGTCCCACCGAGAGAGCCAGCGACAACTCACCACCTTAATCGGCAATCTCCCGGGCTTCGTGTATCGTTGCCGAAATGACGGTGGCTGGATATTCGAGTATCTCAGTGAGGGAGTGTCGGATCTGACCGGTTACACCGTAGAAGAATACCTCGTACAACGAATCATCTCTTATGGCGACAATATCCATCCAGGTGACAGTGAGCATGTCCGACATGACATTCAGGCCGCGTTGGAACAACATCGCCCCTTCGAGTTGACCTACCGCATTGTGACGAAATCCGGCGAGGTCAAATGGGTCTGGGAAAGAGGCGAGGGGATCTATGCGCAGGACGGCACCCTCAGTTACATGGAAGGTTTCGTGACCGACGTGACCGAACGCAAGCGCGCTGAACGCTTGCTACGGCAAAGCGAAGAACGGTACCGGCGTCTGATCGCCGTTTCGCCGTATGCGATTTTAGTGAGTCGAGGGGACCGCATTATCTTCGCCAATGACCAGGCCATCAAGCTGTTCGGGGCGGTCAAGGCCGAGGAGATCCTCGAACAGTCACCCGTGGACCTGTTCCATGCCGATGACCATGACATCGTTCGAGAGCGACTCCATGAACTGTTTGAAGGCAGGGCACAAGGGCCCATGCTCGAGGAAAAAATCCGGACGCTCGATGGAAAGGCCGTGGATGTCGAAGTCAGCGGAGCCCGATTTATCGACGAAGAGGGACCGGCTATTTTGATCATGCTCCGCGATGCCAGCGAGCGAAAACGGCTTCAAGAGCAATTGCGTAGGACTGAGCGAGTCGCTGAACTGGGGACGCTGGCGTCCGGCATGGCGCACGAAATCGGGACACCGATGAACGTGATTCTTGGCCGGGCTGAATATTTGATGGATCGTGTGACGGAGGAGCCGATCAAAAGGGGCCTTCGGACGATCATTACGCAAGTTGAGCGGATTACGAGGGTGATGAATCAGCTGCTCTCGTTTGCACGACGGAAAGCTCCGCAGCGCGTCCCACTTGACCTACGAACAGTGATCGAAGACGGCATGGAGATGTTTCAGGAGCGTCTCGCAAGAAATCAGATCCGGGTCGAAATGGGGATGGCCGACCCTTGCCCCATGGTGTTGGCCGACACGGATCAGATGAGCCAAGTCCTGCTCAACCTCATCATGAATGCCCTTCATGCAATGCCGGAAGGTGGTACGCTTTGTGTCGGCTTGGAGCCGGAGCAACAGATGGTGAAACTCACCATCGCCGATACCGGTCACGGAATTCCACCGGAGATCATCAAGAAGATCTACGATCCATTTTTTACGACGAAGGAGTTTGGGAAGGGAACCGGATTGGGATTGACTGTGGTGAAAGGCATCATTGAAGAACATCAAGGCTCCATTGCCATAGAGAGTGAGCAAGGGAAGGGAACCAGGTTTACCGTCCTCCTGCCGATTCATCAATCAGGATGAGGTTGAGGCTCCGGTTAAAGGGCAGCCTCGACCCATTCGAGCTGTAGCATCTTGCACCGGCCAGCTCCTTTCCGGTCGTGGTGTTTCTCACCACTGGATGTTCGTCTAAGTCCGTCATTGTCAGGACCCCTTGCAGAATCCCTTGAATTCAGGCGTATCTTGGTTGGCCGCCTATCGGCATCCTCTTTGCTCTCATCCACATAACATTCTGGAATCGTGTATGGACAGGTAGAGAATGGCATCGGCGGGAAACAGAAAAACAGCGACCGTGCTGATCGTCGAGGATGACCGAGAGATGCGCAGTCTGCTGTGCGATGAATTTTGCGGAATGGGGTATCAGCTGCGAGAGGCGAGGAATGGGGATGAAGCATTTCTGGCGGTGCTGCAATCCGTGCCCGACCTGATCTTGACCGACCTCCGGATGCCCGCCGGAGGGGATGATTACATCAGCCGGTTGCGGACCGTGGCACCCAGGTGCCCGATTGTCGTGATCACGGCGTTCGGCGACGCGACATTGAAAGGACAGGTGGTGAAGGCCGGTGCGGATGCTTACTTCGACAAACCGGTCCGTATTGCCGACCTCAAGAATTGTGTGCAACAATTGCTCGACTACAGAGCTGATAGCTGATGGCATATGGCTTCATGCCATAGGCTCTTCATCCCAACAAACGAGATAGCCTTTGTCCAAGCCAGAACCTCCCAACGGACCGGCCTCGACGGATCCCGTTATTACCGCGCGAATCCAAGCAATTAAACAGTTAGCACAGGGACTGTCCGACCGCGTGGCGGTTATGGACCGATCATTCAACGTCGTGTATGCGAACGAAGCGGCGTGGGCAGAGACCACGACTCGTCGGCCTCACGCCAAGTGCTACGAAGCGTTTGCGCATCGGACGGACCCTTGTGGGACCTGTCCGGCCATCAAGGTGTTTGAGGCACCCGAGGTGGAGTGCGTGTCTTGTTCGAGTGGAGGAGACGGCACGGTCTGCGGGATGCAGCAGGCGTTTCCCTTAACGTCGAGTTCGGGCGAGGTCGACTCGATGCTGGTTCTGTTCAAGAGAGAGCAGGGTCCGATGATGTCGGACGTGAAGCCGGCGGAGGCGGAGCATCCACCATCTGCAGTGCGAGAATCATTGGGCGATCTGATCGGGCGGAGTCCGGTCATGCAGCAGCTTTTCGACATGACCAGCCTGGTGGCGGACAGTTCGGCGACGGTCCTCATTCAAGGGGAGAGCGGAACGGGAAAAGAGCTCCTGGCGAAAACGATTCATGCGCTCAGTAACCGAAAAGATCGGCCGTTCGTCGTCGTCGATTGCGGTTCACTGCCCGAAACACTGCTTGAAAGCGAACTATTCGGGCATGTCAAAGGAGCTTTCACCGGGGCGATAGCCAATAAGCGCGGACTGTTCGAAGAGGCGGACGGAGGGACGATCTTCCTCGACGAGATCGCCGATACGACACCGACCTTTCAAGCGAAGCTGCTCCGCGTCCTGCAAGAGGGCGAGATCAAGCCCGTGGGCGGAACCAGGTCGCTGAAGATCCATGCGCGGGTCATCTCTGCCTCCAACAAGGAGCTGGCCGAACTGGTGAAGGCCAAGACGTTTCGGCAGGATCTTTACTATCGACTCGCCGTGCTGCCGCTCTATTTACCGGCGCTTCGGGAACGGCGAGAGGACATCCCACTCCTAGCCCAGCAGTTTGTCGTGGCTTCATGTGCGCGACATCATCAGCCGGTGCGGCAAGTTGCTGAAAGAACGATGCGGGCGTTGCGCGATGCACCTTGGCCCGGCAATGTCCGACAATTGCAGCATTACATCGAACGGGCCGTGGTGACGACCACCGGGTCATGGCTTGTGTGTGATGATCTGGTTTCAGGCGGCATGGTGACCGAAGACGAGAGTTTACGGTCAGCGTCGCGTGGAGCTGTGGCTCAGACCGAGCGCACTCGGATTGTGGATGCGTTACAGAAGACCGCAGGAAACCGATTGAAAGCAGCCAAGCTGCTGAAAATCAGCCGAGCGAGTCTCTACAATAAGCTTCATGCCTATAGCATCGAATAACATTTTGCCTGCCCTTTTCCACCTCTTTCCTCAGTCGCAACCGTCCAAGTGTCTGGATAGTCTAACTCGGTGAAATGATTGGCAACGATTCAGCCGCGTCCCTGGACTGTCTATTTGCTTGGATTATGTAATCCGTCCGAAAAGTGGTGAAGCGGCCTGAGATGTTCACGATCATCGCTTCTGTCAATATAAACAATCGATCTTGATTCTTGCGCACAAAGCTTGCTCAACGCGGAAAACAGACACCGAGCTGTCTTACTGTGAAAGCGATGTGTTTTCTGAGACAGATGTGTGGTTGGCAAGAGTCGGTCATCCAACTCTCCACTTTTCATGGCACATCTGGGTTCACCGATTTACGTTCTCGGAACCGCACGACTTAGTCCTTCTCTGTTATTTTCACGGGGTCATTATCAATTCCTCGGCTTACTGAGCTGTCCACGGCCCAACCGCCACCAAAGGCCCTGGAAAGCGAGACCAAGGAGACACGAACAGCGGTTTCAGCTTTGACACGCTCGTCGTTGATTGAAAGCTTGGTGCGTTGAGCATCCAGCACGGATAAATAATCACTCGCTCCCCTCTGATATAAGGCTTCGGAGAATCGATACGTTTTCTCTGCTGCTGTTTCGGCCTTCAATAGTTGTTCGCGGCGCTCCTTCGACGAGGTATGTGCGACAAAGGCATTTTCCACGTCTTCCAAGGCAAGGAGGAAGGTTTTTTCGTACTTCGCCGCGACTTGATCCAGCCGCGCGTCCGCGGCAGTGATGTGAGCCCGAATGCGTCCCGCGTTAAATATCGGAGCCGTGAGGCCCGCCCCCAGCGCATACACACCCTCCACCAGAGTCGGAAATCCCCCGACGGCCAGTGCGCCGATTCCGCCGCTCGCCGACAGCACCAGCTTCGGGAACAAATCGGCCCGCGCTGCACCAAGGCCGGCCGCTGCTGCACTCACTTCGGTTTGCGCAAGGCGCAGATCAGGCCGTTGTAGTAGGAGGCTCGAAGGCAACATGTTTGGGATACCCGGCAGGTCGGAAGGATGAACTGTTGCAGCAACAAGCCGATGTTCAAGTTTCGCCGGAGATTCGCCCAGCAACACGCTGAGGCGATGGATCAGCGTGACCTCTGCTGCGTTCAATCCCGGGAGGGCACTCTCGGTGCTATGCAGTAAGGCTTCCTGCCTGGACACTTCGGTTTCTTTCGTTAAACCCGCACGATAAAAGGCCTGCAAAGTTCTGAGACTTTCCCGCTGAATGTCGATGTTTTGGCGCAGGATCGCAGTCCGTTCCTGTGCGCCGCGTAGTTCCAGATAGTTCGTCGCCACCTGAGCTAACAATCCAACCTGTACTCCATGCCGTTCTTCTTCGGTTCCAGCGGCCTGAGCACCCGTTGCCTCAGCTTCAAGATGCCTGGCACCGAAAACATCTACCTCCCACCGTGCAGCAAGACCACCGGTGCCGACATTGACGGTGGGTATGACCAGCTGTGTTCCTCCCTGGCCATTTGGTACTGCGATGATCCGGTCAATTCGCTTTTCCCGGCCGCCAAAGGAAAAGAAATCCACACTGGGGTAGAGTACTGATTCCGCGACAGTGACCATCGCATTGGCCTCGCGAACGCGAGCCGTGGCGATCCTCAGATCGTGGTTGGCGGCTAAGGCTTGGCTGATCAACTCGTTCAGAAGAGGATCGTGAAATCCTCGCCACCATTCTTTGAGATCGGCCTGATTAGAATTGTCTTGAACAACTGGGGCATGATTCCACTCCGTCGGAGTCGATAATAATACCCGATCACTCACACGCGTTGGTGTACATCCCCCTAACATGACGATCATCAGGACGACAAGCGGTAATGAATAGCGCGTCGTCACGGCCATCTCTCCATCAACAAGTACTGAATCCCTGGGAAACAGATTTTCATTCGACCCTGCCGGCGACACATCTGTATGAGCATGGTTCCGTTTGACCCGAAACCAGGCTGCATACAACGCTGGCAGGAAGAACACGGTCAGTATGGTCGCGATCGTGAGTCCGCCCATGATGGCGATAGCCTGCGGTCCGAAGAAATCGTTGCGCGACAACGGAATCATCGCCAGGATCGCCGCCGCTGCAGTCAACAGGATGGGCCGGAAACGCCGGACGGTCGATTCTACGATGGCGGTCCAGGTATCCCGCCCTGCCTTTTCGTCCTGCTCGATCTGATCCACGAGGATTACCGAATTGCGCATGATCATGCCGGCCAGGGCGATAATGCCGAGCAAGGCTACGAAACCGAAGGGGGCGCCGAACAGCAACAGGGCGAATGCGGCCCCGATCACACCCAAAGGAGCCGTGACGAACACCAGGAACGTTCGGGACAGGTTCTGTAACTGCATCATCAGCAGGATGAGCGTGACGATCACGACCAGCGGAATCCAGATCAGGATCGACTTCTGAGCGATCCAGGCGTCTTCCTTGGCCGCGCCTGTTTCGATGAAATAGCCGCCGGGAAGGCCGGCTTTGATGGGCTTGAGCTTCGGGACGATCTGCGCGGCTACATCGGGCGCCAGCATGCCGTCTACCACGTCGGCCCGCACTGAAATCGCCGAGAAGCGGTTACGGCGCCAACGGACGCCATCCTCGAACACGGTTTCAGATTTGACCAGTTGCGCCAGCGGCATCGATTTTCCGTTGGCCGTTCGCACTGCCACATCGGGCAACTCGTCGGCGGCGCCTCGCAAGTTCTTTTGCGCCCTCCAGACGATGTCGATAAGCTTGTCGTCCTCGCGGAATTGTCCAACGGGAATTCCCGTATAGTGAGCTTGCAGGGCTTGCGACAAGCTTAAAGTCGAGACGCCGAGTGCGCGCGCCTTGTCCTGATCGAGGACGAGACGAGACGAAGGAATGCGATCGTGCCAGTCGTCGTTCACATCCACCGTGTTGGGGTTGGCGCGCACGACCTCGGCCACCCGGTCGGCGATGGTTCGAACGATCTTGGGATCTTCACCGAGCACCCTGAACACGAGCGGATAATCCATCGGCGGCCCGACATTGAGCCGCATGGCGCGTCCGCGCACTTCCGGGAAATCCGTGGCGAACGCCAACCGGATGCGTTGCATGACCCGTTCGCGGGCCACGTTGTCACGGGTCATCACGACGAATTCGGCGAGGTTGGTATTGGCCAGTTGTTGCACGATCAGCAGGAAAAACCTTGGGGTGCCGCCGCCGATATACGCCGCGTAATTCACCACATCTTCGTCCGTGGCAAGCAGCGTCTCCATGCGCTTGGCGACCGCTTCGGTTTGCGCGAAGGCACTGCCCTCCGGCAGCCACAGATCGATGATGACTTCCGGCCGATTGGACAGCGGAAAAAACTGTTCGGGGATTTGAGTCAACGTCGCGACGCCGACGCCGAACAGCGCCACCGTGCCGATGATCACTGTCTTGCGATGTTCCACGCAACGATCCACCCAGCGGCGCAGACGATTGTAAAACGGCGTGTCGAACAAGTCGTGGCCGGGCGTGCCGTCGTTCACCCTGAATCTTGAGCATCAGAAAGCCCAGATAGGGTGTGAAGACCACCGCACCGATCCACGACAGCAACAGCGAGATGGCCATCACCTGAAAAATCGCCACCGTGTATTCGCCGGCGGACGATCTCGCCAAGCCCACCGGCAGGAAGCCCGCGATGGTAATCAGCGTGCCGGTCAGCATGGGGAAGGCCGTGGCGCGGTAGGCAAACGTCGCGGCGCGCATCCGATCCCACCCCTCTTCAAGTTTGCGCGCCATCATCTCGATTGCAATCATGGCGTCGTCCACCAGAAGACCCAACCCGAGAATCAAGGCGCCCAGCGAGATGCGATGGATTTCCATGTCCAAGAGCCACATGCACAGTAGCGTTCCGGCCAGAACCAAGGGCACGGTGAGCGCGACGACGGAGCCGGTGCGAAATCCGAGACTCAGGAAACTGACGAGCAGCACTGCCACCAGCGCCTCGAAGAAAGTGCGCAGGAATTCGCTGATGGCCGTTTTGACCACGCGCGATTGATCAGCGACCCGCTCGACCTCCACGCCCACCGGAAGTTCCCCCTCGATCCGAGTCATGGCGGTTTCAAGCGCTTTGCCCAGTTCCAGCACATCGCCTTTCTTGTGCATGGTGACGCCGAGGCCGATGGCTTCCTTGCCGTTGAAGCGCATCTTGAATTCCGGCGGATCGGTGTAGCCCCGCGTCACCTTGGCGAAATCGCTGACCCTGAAGGTCCGGCCTTCGAGACGCACAGCCAGGTTCGCCACGCTATCCACCGAGTCGAATGGGCCGGTGAGTCGTATGGGGAGATTACGCTGTGAAGAAAACACTGTTCCCGCCGGCACCATGCCATTCTGAGCCTGGAGGATTTGGGCGACCGCCGCGGTGTCCAGACCCAGTTCGGCCAGCTTCTTGTCGGAAAACTCGACGTAAATCTTTTCGTCTTGGACGCCGATGAGATCGACTTTCTCGACATCCTTGACGCGCAAGATTTGCTGCCGAGCCGAATCTGCCGCAGCTTTCAGCTCGGCGTAGCTGAAGCCTTCCCCGGAAAAGGCATAGAGGAGGCTGTAGGTATCGCCGAACTCGTCGTTGAAGAAAGGGCCGACGATGCCGGGCGGCAAGCTCATGCGGATGTCACCGACCTTCTTGCGCACTTGATACCAGAGATCGGAAATTTCTTTAGGTGGCGTATCTTCACGGGGTGTAACGAAAATGACCGATTCGCCGGATTTCGAGTAGCTGCGGAGGAAGTCTAGATTAGGCAGTTCCTGGATCTTCTTTTCCAGGCGGTCGGTCACCTGCTGCTCGGTTTCCAGCGCGGTCGCCCCAGGGTAGAGGGTTTTGACGACCATCACCCGGAAAGTGAACGCCGGGTCTTCCCGCTGTCCCAGCTGGAAATAAGCGAAAATCCCACCGAGCAGCACCAGCACCATGAGAAAGCCGGTGATGGAGCGATGTTTGAGCACCCACTCGCTCAGGTTGAAGTCTTTCATGGCTGATTCTCCTTGCTTTCGACGACGTAGCCCTGCATGGCCGCCGCGACCTGTTCCGGCAAACGCACCGCCTGTCCCTCAGCCAGGCGCTGTACCCCGGCGCTAACGACTAATTGTCCGGACACGACTCCCGCAACGACAATGCGCTCTCCGTCCAGTGCCTCGCCCAACTGAACCGGCACGGATCTGACCGTGAGGGCCTGCTCGTCTACCAGCCACACACGCGGGCGTCCAGGCTCGTTCTGCGGGGTGAATACGGCCGGAAGGGACAGTGATGCGAGGTCGATGTCGTCCGGGAATCCACACCGTCGCCGTCTTCCCGAGCCCTGCCTCATCCTGCCTCTCAAGGAGCGTCGCCTTGACGCGATAGGTGCGGCTGGTCGGGTCGGCCGCCGCCGCGATTTCGCGGATACGCGCCGTATCCGCACGGTCGCCGTCCGCCCACAGGGTCACGCTGACTTTCTCGACGGAGCTCGATTCCGGCCACGCGCTGCTCGGGGATATCGATATGGATTTCCTTCTCATCAAGCCGGGCCAGCTTGACGACGGGCTGACCGGCGGTCACCACCTGCCCCGTCTCGACTTCCAGTGCCGTCACCACGCCGTCCCGATCCGCCAGCAGATCGGTGTACTGTAATTGGTTGAGTCGCTTGGCTCAGTTGAGCTTCCAGCGTCACTACCCGTTCCCGCGCGGTGGTGTACGCGGTGTCATGGCGGTCGAACTCGGCTGGACTAATGACCCGCTGGTTCAGGAGTTCGCGGATAACGCGTCAGATCATCCCGGGCAAAATCCGTTCAGCCTGGGCGGATCTGAGCTGGGCGTTAAGCGCGTCCGTTCCAAGCTGATAATCGTTGGAATCAAGCCGCGCGACGCGCTGACCTTTGTGCACGCGATCTCCCACCTCAACGGGACGGTTCAATCATTTTGCCCGATACCCGGAAGGCTAAAGTCGTCTCGTATCGTGCCCGTACTTCCCCGGCGAAACTCATCACCCCTGCTGCGGCCTCATCCCCGATTCGGATGACCTTCACGGGCCGTGAGACCTGCTGGGATTGTCTGTCTTGAGAGGTGCACCCAAGAAACATCGTGAGTGGTAGCAGCAGGCAAGCTAGGAATTTGCCCCGCACTGCCGGGATCAACATGTTTGGTTTTGTCATTTTGTCTCCTCTCTCGGCTTCTTGTGCCCGAATGGCATGTATTTGTATATGCAAGTACATAATCAAAAAAACACCTTACCCCGACGGAAGTCCGAACTTGTTTGCTGCGAGCGTTCGCAAGAGTGTCGCTCCATCATGCCCGATAAGCTTTTGGGTGCGATCCTGCGCCTTTCGCCAAGACGGGCCGATGCGATTTAGAAGATCACGACCTCGGGCCGTAACCTGCAACGGCGAGCCTCGACCGTCTTCTCCGTCTGCAATCTCTTCCATCCAACCGTTGGTTAACATGATCTTGAGATTTCTGGTCAGCGTTGATGGGTCGAGGTGAAGACGCTTGCCAATGTCGATTCGCCGAATGGGGCCTACCTTCGCCACGAACACCAGGAGAGTGATTTGTGTGGCTTTCAGGCCGAATGAACGTACATTCATCATCGTAGATACCCGTGAGAACACGATTAAGGATGCGTGCTCGACTCAGTAGACACTCACCCCGATCTGATCAATAATATTTTTATCTTGTTTCATTTTTGATAATTCCAGCCTCATTGCTCATAATATTGCATATGCAAATATATAGCGTCAAGACAAAACTTGGCGCGAGACGACATCGACGGGGAACCGCGTGTTCTTTCGCGTCGGCGCCGCCGGGCTCACAAGCGATCGTGCCGGCTGATGAAACTGGCGGCAAAGACCGAGCAGCAGGAGCTGCACTGGCATTTGGCCCAGATGCTTCCACGCTTGGAGTTGTCGAAGAGGGACCGCATGATGGTTATGGCGGTTTTTCGGCGCTATCTTACGGATCAAAGCCGAATCGTGAAGACCTTCGCGATGCAGGGCTTGGCTGATTTGGCCAAACAGGATCCCAAGCTAAAGAAATCAATTCAGCCGCTCATTGCGTCTCTCAGCGGAACAGGCAGTCCATCCATGAAAAGCTCAGGGAAAGCTATTACTTGACGCTCCGATATTGACCCCCCATGCCCCAGTTTCCCAATAGGCGCAGTCCAAAAAGTTAGACAGTGTAACTTGGTGATTTCTTTCGCTCGGCTCGTTGAGATCCTCGTTGGTGTCTCATTTCGTAGAAGAATTCCTCAAATCGAAATGATTCCTTCTCCACCGCCGAACATTTAGTAACTTCGCGTCACGACGAAAGAATCGGTGCAAATCGGTCTGTTGCCGTGGAACGGCACGTTGATTGCCCTACCACGGGAGTGC